>CALCWU010000020.1 GCA_937905855.1 uncultured Mollicutes bacterium | reverse complement strand
AGATTGCAGCAACATTTACAATACCAGAAACATAAACATTTCTTTTCTTCTTGTACTTATCATAAGCAATACTTACAACATCATAATACTTAGGATCAAAAATCAAATTAAATCTTCTTGTGTTTAAATAACCCTCAAGCGCATCAGTCCACTTTTCATCATTAATTTCAATGTACTCACAAAAAGGTCTTACATCAAAATTTTTTTCCTTAGGATAAGCTTCCATAATAGCACTCTTTGCAATTTCGATTAAATTAATAACATCTTTTGGATAATTATTTAATCCCTTTGCTAAAACATCCAAATCATATAATTTATCCTTAATCAAAGAATTATTCCTTTCAATTGAAAAATTAAGTTCTGCTTCAGCTCTTCTTATTTTTTCTTCAATTGCTTTTAATTCATCACTATAGTTTTCAAAATGAACCTTTAACAAACCAAAATCCTTCTGTTTTAAATCATCATCAAAGTGGTAAGAAACACCTAAACTTCTTACAATTTTTTGTTCGGAAGATACCATCTTTATAAACTCATTTAATTTAGAGTTTAAAATAGAAAATTCCCTTCGATATGATTCTAATTGTTGTTTCTTATTTAATAATGCTTTATAAGCTTCATTATTTTCAAGTTGATGAATTTCAACATTAAGTCTTGATTGCTTGCTTCTCAAATCAGTTTCTTCTAATTTCAAGCCATTATATTCATCTTCCAAACGCTTAAGCTCAATATTAGCTCTATTAATATTATTATTAAATTTTTCAATTTTAGAATCAATTTTAAGAGCATTAAAATACTTGATTTTTTCTAAATTAGAAATGTATTTTTCTGCATTAGGTGTAAAGTCATGTAGCATTTCCATTTTTTGTTTTTCATTAATTAAAAGCTTATGAATGTTTTGATAAGACCTAATTTCTTCCCTTAGACTATCAAGTTCAATATTATCTTCCTCAAGCAAGAAGCCATTTACAAAAGTAGATACTTCACTAATTGGTTTAAATGAAATAGCATTTTGAAGTAAATCAAAATATCTTTTATAATTAGATAATTTAAATATATCCCTGGCTAATTGTTTACGTCTTTCTTTCTTTGAATCAGCTAGCTCAGTAAAATCATACTTTAATATCTTAGCATTTGATTTTAAACTTTTGAATTCTATAATTGACTTATCCTTAATAAAATCTTCATCTTTAATTTTATAATCATTAATCACAAAGAAATGTGTTCTAGGTTGTGTTGATGAGATAATTTCAAGTTCGCATCCTAAAGCCATATTAAATTTTTTCTTTTTATCTTCGAATTCAAGAATAATATAACTTACAACATCTTTTTGAGGACGTAAGTATGGATTATTTATAGTACCAATTTTTCCTCTCATATATGTTTCAAGATTTCTCTGACCGCTTTCATTAGCGGCTTTATTAAAATGATTTTGATCTCCACCAGATAAAACGAAATAAATAGCATCCATCAAAGTAGATTTACCACTCGCATTTTCACCTGTAATTAAAGTATTGCCATCAAGCTCGATGATAGTGTTGGTGAAGATGTGCCAGTTAATCAATTTAATCTTCTTGAGCTTCATCTTCATCATCTCCCTTAATTGCATTATAACTCTTTAACTTTTCATTTAACATATCAATGTTATCGATCTTTACAACATATAAAATTGTCGGATAAATAACAATTACATTATCATCTTTGAAATCATTAAAATTAAAATCGACTAATTTATAGCGCTTTAACAATTTTAAAGCATTCATATAATCAGTCATCGAAACCTGTGCTTTAAAAATACCTGTTTGATTTATTTCTGTAATCATTTTTCCTAGCGTAGTTGAAATATCAATACTTGAATTAATATCTGAGCAGCCTTTATGATAAAGCAATCTTAAAACCAATACAATTATAGTTTCTAATTTCTTTAAATTAATTCTATTTCTATCTGCACTTGTTTGAATATAAAAAATCTTATAAGTATCTACATGAACAAGATCATAATCAATCATTGAAAAATAATTTTCAATAGTTGTTTTCATGCTTAAGATTTCATAGTAATCATTTTTATCGTCTTGTTTTGCAGCATATATAAAATTATCTCTTAAAAGCTTGTTGCACAATCTAGAAAACGTATTTTTTCTTGTATCTGTCAATTCACAATAAGCTTTTGCATATTCTTCACAGGCTAGGTTTCTCTGAAGTTTTGCCATTATATTTTTTTCCTTTCTATAATATAATCTTTCATCTTATATCCTAAGGCATTATAATAATCATCAAGATATTTAATGGTATAAATTATAGTTGTGTTTTCTGAATAAAGCTGTATTAAGAAGACTCTTAACAAATCATCAAACTCTTTTATTTTAATATCTTTAGCATGAATTTGATTATTATTTTCTAATTTCCATTTAACAAATTCATTAATCTTAAATACTGAAAATTCATTATCTTTAAATAATTTGTCAACAAGTTTTTTAATTTCAGCAGGGTCATCTGTAAAATCATCAACTAATGGTTCAGGTTTTGGCTTTGCTTTACGTGAAATAGGCTTATATAATGAATATTCGTCGATATTACCTGTTGCATATAAATCGAAATATGAATCTTCAAAAAAAGAATCATCTGCATTTCCAATACATTTTAAACATTCAATAATTCTACCTTCAATATCAGTTTCTTCATTCAAAAGAAAATTAAGCCTTGATTGAGCTGTTGTAATGTATTTGGTATTTCTCTTATCAAGCATACTTATATATTCTTCTATTTCTTCAAATTGTTCACTGATATAATTTAATCTTGCAGTAAAGAATGCTCTAGCAGTATCTGAATTTTCAATTGAAAAAGTATCATCGCACTTAACCTTAATATAATTAGATATCATCAAATCCATCTTATTATCTTTAAGAAGCTCTTCTATTCTTTTTTCTATATAAAGCTTATATCTTGAAGGATTATCCTTTTCTCTAAAATTTTTAAATGCTTTTAGAACAACTTTTTTTTGATAATCAAAAAATATCGTTTCAAGAATTTCTTTTGGCATAGCTTCATTTTCCCGAATTAATTTTGCAAGGAATTTCTTAATGTTAACATTTAATCCTCTCAACATTGAATTTAATTCCTTTGAAGCATTGTATACTTGTTCTATAATATCAACAGCGTGATCAAAATTAAAATAATAAAGGTTATTATAAATATTATAAACATATCCTGAAAACTCTAAAGACTTTGTATCATCCTTTACAGCTTTTTCCATAGCAGATAATATTTTAATTCCATTTTCATCAAGCTGATAAGTAACTCGAACACCTTCAAAATCTTCAATAAGCCATCCACATTTAACAAAATATCTTACTTTTTCATAAGCAAAAAATCTAGTATCAAAATCCTCTTCATTAGTTTCATCATCAAACATTTCAATAGGACAATTGTCAACATAATCAACAATCCAATCAACGATTTCTTCTTTACCTACCTGAAGGTTATCTAATGACATCTTATTATTAATAAGATGTAATAAATCATAATTATATCTTTTATTTGCATTTGTAAATGGATTAAAAAATCCATCATTTACTAATTCAAAAAAATTATTTGCCACCAGTACACCTCTTTAAATTTAATTTATCTAATTATAAATATTAATGAAGTTAAAATATAATTCAACTTTTTCCACAAAAATGATAATGCATAAATTTGATGTTAGTATAAATTCAATTTATGGCTTGGATAAGCCTAACTGTATATTAATATTTTACCATATCAAGACTTCGAATACTACTTTAAAAACTATTTATTTTTTTTCGTTAATTAATATCGTTCTTTATCTAATTTCAAAATCAAAACTCATATATTTCTCATCAATATGGAAAAAATGCTAGCCTTAATATACTAAAAAAAGGAGTAACTTGATAGTTACTCACAATTCAACTTATATTTCAATTATTAAAACCTTTGAGCTATGCTTTAAGGTATTTTCATCATAAGATATTCCAAGTAATAATACCTTGCCATGATAATCTCCTAAAGAATTAAAATAAGATTTTTCTTTGATCTGATCTATAGCTTCTTCAGGGCTTGAATTTACTTTAAGCTCTACAATAAATGGGATATGAGTATTATCATATGGTATAAAGGATATATCTGATCTTCCTAATATTGATGTGTCTTCTTTCTTTACATTATAAAACTGTTTTATATTATAGTAGGATATTTCTACAATAACGCCTAATATATCTTCCTTATTCTTATTAAATGGTCCTGCCAAATCCTTATGATTTTCATCTAATGTTTTATTTATGAATTCAACATTTCCTCTTAAAGTTTCTTCATATAATTTTTTTGAATTTGAAATAGGATTATATATCTCTTTCCAGTTAAGCTTTTTAAGTGCACGTTCAAATTCTTGCTTAATCTCATAATTTGGGATATAACAAACCTTTAATTTTTTATCATAAGCTAAATATCCTAAATGAATAAGTACTGTTAATGCCGAATCCATTGAATCAACCTTTGTTAAATCATTTGAAAATTCTGATACATCAATATCAATCTTATTTCCAAGTAACATTTTACATATTATATCTTTTAATTCACCATGATCATAATTCATATAATTTGTAACAGCTTCAATAGCTGAGGTTTGAACCCAATAATCATCGCATTCACCTCGAAATACGGCTTCAACAACTGATTTTGGATTATATAAAGAAATATTATTTAATTTGTATCCATTATACCATTTCTTAATCTCATTAAAATCCCTATGATATTGATTACATAAATCAATTACTTCATCTTCTGTAAATCCTACATAAGATTCAATCGGAAATGAATCAATCATATTATATTCAGTAAACATATTTAATGTAGATTGAGTCGAATATCTCCTTA
>CALCWU010000019.1 GCA_937905855.1 uncultured Mollicutes bacterium | reverse complement strand
TTATTGAATATAAGCTTAAGGAATCAAGGGTTGAAAGCGAAATTATTAATAACTTAGTATATTCGATTAGTGATGAAATTTATAAAGAGTCGATTAGAAAATACTTAAAGAAGAATAATAAAAAGGATATAAAAGAGCTAACAAGGGCTTTACTTAACAGAGGATTTAATTATCAGCTGATTAATGAATGCTTGAATTCTATATAAAATAGCGGTTTATTCTAATAAAAGCTAGGTAACATATTGTTTATCTAGCTTTTTTGTTAATTTAGTGTTGTTAAAAGTAGTTTTTTTTGTTAAAATATAGGTAAGATATGACATAATTTTAAGGAGGTTCTTAATTTATGAGAATCTATGATAGAATTGATTCTAACTTTTTATATTACTTGGATCAAGGTAATGATGTAAGAGCATACGAGGTTTTTGGTGCTCATTTAGTCTACGATGAATTTGGCAAAAAAGTTGGCTGTGAGTTTTGTTTATATGCTCCAAATGCTATAAATGTTGGCATTATTGGCGAATGGAATGATTTTAATGCCGAAAAATGTCAAATGAAGAAGATTAACTCAAAAATTTGGTATTTATATTTAGATGGTGATTATGAAAATAAACGATATAAATATGAATTAACTCTTCCTGATGGCTCAAAAAGATATAAAAGTGACCCTTATGCTTTTTATAGTGCTTTAAGACCACTTAAGGATTCTATTGTTTATGAAATAAATGGCTATGACTGGCATGATGATTTTTGGATGTACACTCATCAAAAGGTTTATGATAAGCCTATGCTTATTTATGAGCTTCATTTAGGCTCATGGAAACGTAAAAGTGAAGAAGAAAATGGCTATTATACTTACCGCGAGCTTGCTCCTATGCTAATTGATTATTTAAAGGATTTTGGTTATACTCATATTGAGTTTATGCCAGTTTACGAGCATCCATTAGATGCGTCATGGGGTTATCAGGGAACAGGATATTATTCTGCTACCTCTAGATATGGTACACCTAAGGATTTAATGTATTTAGTCGATATGCTTCATCAAGCAGGCTATGGGGTTATTTTTGATTGGGTTCCTGGCCATATTTGTAAGGATGAAAATGGACTTTATTTATTTGATGGCACACCTTTATATGATTATCCTGATCCTAGCATTAGAGAAAATTTAGAATGGGGTACAGCTAATCTTGATTTAGGTAAAGGAATCACAAGATCATTTTTATATTCTAATGCAATGTTTTTTCTAAAATATTATCATGTTGATGGCTTTAGGGTTGACGCAGTTAGTAACATTATTTACTATATGGGTAATAAAAATCGCGGTGAAAATAAAGGTGCATGTGATTTTTTAAGAGAGCTTAGTAGAATTATTTTTGGCTATGATGATAGAGTATTGCTGATGGCTGAGGATTCTAGTGATTATCCTGGCGTGACCAAGCCATCATCAATTGGCGGTCTTGGCTTTAATTATAAATGGGATATGGGCTGGATGAATGATACACTTACTTATTTTAAGCGTGATCCGATTTATCGAAAGTATCATCATAATCAATTGACATTTTCGATGATGTATAATTATAGTGAGCAATTTATTTTGCCATTATCTCATGATGAGGTTGTACATGGTAAAAAGACATTACTTGATAAAATGCCTGGAGATTATTGGCAAAAATTTGCTAATTTTAGGTTATTAATGGGATACACAATTACTCACCCTGGTAAGAAGCTTATTTTTATGGGACAGGAAATGGCTCCATTTTCCGAATGGGCATTTCAGCATGAACTCGATTGGGTTTTACTTAAATTCCCAGCTCATGATAGTGCCTTGTTATTTATGAAGCATTTAACTACCTTGTATAAAAATGAACCAGCGATGTGGTCTTTAGATCATGATCCAATGGGCTTTAAATATTTAGATGCTGATAATGCTAACCAAAACCTTTATGTTTATGCTAGATTCTCTAAAAAATTTGATGAGCATATTGTTGTGGTAATGAATGCAACTCCTAATACCTATGAAAATTATAAAATTGGTGTTCCTGGAAAAAGAAACTATTATGAAATTTTTAATAGTGATAAGGACATTTATGGTGGATCAAATAAAATTAATCCTAAGGCTTTAAGAAACCATAAGGAGGAGAAGGAATATATGCATTCAATGAATTCAATATTTGTTACAATTCCACCTCTTGGTATTTGTATGTTTAAAATGAAATGTGAAAAAAATGTGAAGAAAAAAGCAGTAACTGCTAATAATATAATTGATAAGTAGATTTTAATATGCTATAATTTTAGTGTTTAGTGGAGGAAAAAAATGGAAGATTTAGATTTTAAAAGTGTTGCCTCATTTAAAAAAGCGTTTATTTCTAATGTTGAAAATAAATATGCAATAGAATTCAAAGAATCAACACCTTATCAGCAATATGTTGTTTTAGGTGAGATGGTTCGTTATTATATCGCAAAAGATTGGCACGAAACAATTAAAAAACAATTTGAAAATAAAGAAAAAAAGGTATACTACTTCTCAATGGAATTTTTAATGGGAAGAATGATTACAAATAACTTAATGAATGCAGGAATTTATCCTCTTGTAAAGCAAGCATTTAGTGAGCTTGACATTGATATCAATGAGGTTGAGCATCAAGAAACAGATGCTGGTCTTGGTAATGGTGGACTTGGTAGACTTGCAGCTTGCTTTATGGATTCAGCTGCTAGCCTTGGACTTCCAGTTTATGGAAACTGTATTCGTTATCGTTATGGATTCTTTGAGCAAGGAATTCGTAATGGTTATCAAGTAGAGCATCCAGATCGTTGGTTAAAGGATGTTAATGTTTGGGAAATTAGAAAGCCAGAAGAAGCAGTAGAAATACCTTTCTTTGGCTATATTGAAATGGATAGTGAGAAGGGTAAGCTTATTGTAAGACATAAGGATGCTGAATATGTTAAGGCTGTCCCTTATGATATTCCAATTATTGGTGATGGAAATCATGTTGTAAATAATCTTCGTTTATGGAGTGCAGAGCCTGCAAATACATATCCTGATGATGCCTTTACATATCATTCAAAGCTAAGAGAAATATCTTCAATGCTATATCCAAATGATGATACAGAGGAAGGAAAGCTTCTTCGTTTGAAGCAACAATATTTCTTTGTTTCAGCTGGTGTTATTTCGGCAATTCGCTATCATAAAAAGAGATTTGGTACTGTTAAGAATTTAAGCGAGAAGGTATGCTTCCATATCAATGACACGCACCCTGCTTTAATTATTCCTGAATTAATGCGTATATTAGTTGATGAAGAAAATTTAGAGTGGGATGAGGCATGGAATATTACTAAGAATTGCTGTGCATATACAAACCACACAATTTTAGCTGAAGCATTAGAGAAGTGGCCAGTATCTTTATTTATGAGATTATTACCAAGAATCTATACAATTACTGAAGAGATTAATCGTCGTTTATTAATTGAAATAGCTGCAAAATATGGTGATAATTCTTATCAAGCAAGCCAAATGGCTATTATTAAGGACGGCCTTGTTCATATGGCTAATATCGCAATTGCAGGTTCATTTAGTGTTAATGGTGTTGCAGCCCTACATACGGAAATTTTAAAGAATATCGAAATGAAGGTATTCAATGATTATTATCCTGGTAAGTTTAATAATAAGACTAATGGTATTACTCATAGACGTTGGGTTGTTCAATCAAATCCAGAGCTTACAGAGATTTTAAATGAATATTGCGGTAAGGAATGGGTTAGCAATCCAAGTCTAATGGAAAAGCTTTTACCTTATGCAGATGATAAGAAGGTTCAAGCATTATTTGCTCAAATGAAGCTTGCAAGAAAAAAAGAGCTTGCTAATAAAATCTATAATTCTCAGGGTGTAAGTATTGATGTTCATTCAATATTTGATATTCAGGTTAAAAGATTACATGAATATAAACGTCAATTAATGAACGCATTACATATTATGTACATTTATAATAGATTAAAATCTGATAAGGAGTTTATGGCTAATTATCATCCTCATACATTTATTTTTGGTGCGAAATCAGCTCCAGGCTATTTCTTTGCTAAAAAGGTAATTAAGCTAATTAATACCATTGCTGATAAGGTTAATAACGATTATGAAACAAATAATTTATTAAAGGTAGTATTTGTTGTAAATTATAATGTTACATATGCTGAAACAATTATGCCAGCTGCTAACCTTTCTGAACAAATTTCAACTGCATCTAAGGAAGCTTCAGGTACAGGAAATATGAAGTTTATGATGAATGGTGGAATCACTATTGGTACTATGGATGGTGCTAATGTTGAAATTCATGATTTAGTTGGCGATGATAATATGATAATATTTGGAATGAATTCAGATGAGGTTAATAAGATTTATCGTGAAGGTGGATATAATCCAATGGATATTTATAATAATGATCCACGTCTTCATGAGGTTATTGACCAATTAACAAATGGCTTCTTCACAAATGTTGCTCCTGATGAATTTAGTGTAATTCGTGATAATTTATTATATGGTGATCATTATTTTGTATTAAAGGATTTCGATTCTTATGTTAAAGCTCAAGAAAGAGCTAATGAATTATATAAGGACCAAGAGAAATGGTTACATATGTCAATTGTAAATACTGCTAAGAGTGGTTTCTTTACATCAGATCGTACAATTCGTCAATATAATGATGAAATTTGGCATACAAAGCCTATTGTTATTAAATACTAATAATTGAAGAAAGGAAAGAGTCTAGGTTTACTGGACTCTTTTGAAATTATGAAAATTGATGAAATAAAAAATATTAAGAAAAATAATAACATAGAATTAGAAAATATAAATAAAAGGTGTGATAGCTTTTCAAAGATAAGACTAGTAATAGTAATTATAGCGATAATTTTTCTTATCTGTGGAATTAGCTTAAAGCAAAATATTTATTATTATCTTTTAATAGTATGTGGAATTTTATTTGCTTTAATAGGAGCGTATTACTCTCGTTTCTTTAAAAAGAGAAAAAGTTTAGATTTAATCAATTCTGTATTAGATGAATATCTTTATAGAGATAATGGGAAATGGATGCAATTTAGTGATAACGGCATTAAATATTTAAAGACTGATAAGGAGCATGACCTAGATATTTTTGGTAAAAAATCATTATATCAATTTATTTGTAGTGCTAAAACTCCAAGCGGTAAGGAAAAGCTTGCAGATATG
>CALCWU010000018.1 GCA_937905855.1 uncultured Mollicutes bacterium | reverse complement strand
AATGAGAAAATGTATGATGAATTCTTTTCTTTGATTGAAGAACGTCTTGTCCCTTTTATTCAAAAAATTATTAAATTGCCAAAAAAATTTAATTCTAAGCTTTTAGATATTAAATTTCCTATTTCTAAACAAAGAGAATTAACAGAAATGATTATTGAAAAAATGGGCTATAGTAAGGATGTTGGTTGTATTAGAGAAACTATCCATCCCTTTACGGCAGGCGTTTACAATAAGGATATTAGAATAACTACAAGCTATGATGAATCACTTTTATTATCTAATTTATATTCAATAATGCATGAGACAGGCCATGCTCTATATGAGCTTCAAAATGATGATGCATTAAATAATACCGCATTAAGAGGCGGAGCTAGTATGGCAATGCATGAAAGTCAATCACGCTTTTATGAAAATTATGTGGGAAGGGATTATCATTTTATTAAAGCCCTATATCCAATTTTAAAGGATTTGTTTAAGGAAGAGCTAAAGGATATTACCTTAGATGATCTTTATTATTATGCTAATAATGTTGAAGCCTCATTAATTAGAACGGAAGCTGATGAATTAACCTATCCAATTCATATTTTAATTCGTTATAAAATTGAAAAAATGCTATTCCATAATGAAATTTCGGTTAAGGATATCGACAAGGTATTTAATGAGCTTATGGAAAAATATTTAGGTATCAAGCCTAAAAATAAAAGAGAAGGCTGTTATCAGGATATTCATTGGTCATCAGGATTTGGGTATTTTCCAACCTACGCTCTTGGTAGTGCTATAGCTGCGCAAATATATTATAAAATGCAAGAGGATATCAATTTTAATGAGTCTTTGGATAATATGAATTTTAAAGAAATTAATTTATGGTTAAAGGATAAGATACATAAATATGGTGCTTCATTAACGCCAAATGAGCTAATTAAGAATGCTACTGGTGAAGAGTTTAATCCTAATTATTATCTTAAATATTTAATAACCAAATTTAGTAAAATTTATGAGGTGAACTATGAAGATTGACTTGCATAATCACACTAATCACTCTGATGGTGTTTTTACGCCAAGGGAGCTAATAGCTGAGGCTAAAAGGCAAAATGTTGATGTTTTTGCCCTAACTGATCATGATAGTGTTTTTGGTATTGAGGAAATTAAGAAAGAAATAAAGGATTTCAAGGATA
>CALCWU010000017.1 GCA_937905855.1 uncultured Mollicutes bacterium | reverse complement strand
CGCTATGTTTGGTTTGGTTTCATGTATCGCAATAGTTATTGTAGGTTTTATTTCTTATCATAATTATCAATATGATGGTAAAGAAATGAATAATTTGTTATTAGTTAATAATGAAGAGGCAGAGCTTTCTGATATAAAAAAAAGAATATAGCGAAGTGATTGAGTTTGCTGGATATTATAATGAATTTAAAAAGGTTAATTATTTTTCTAATGTTAAAAAGAAGGAGCTTTATGCTAGTTATAAATACAAGGATTCATTTGTAAAAAATAATTTTAGTGAATATTTCAAATTTGAAGCCTTAAATAAAAAAGAGGTAAAGCTAACTAATGTGCTTAAAAGTCCAACTAGTGGAGCACTAATAATTCCTAGCTATACCTACATAAATAATAAAAAATATAAGGTTGTTGAAATTGGAGCTAAAGCAATTAATGAAGAAAAGGTATTATTACCAAAAAGCATTATAAAGCTTGATGATGATTTTTTAAAGGAAGAAATTGCCTCTGTAACATTTTATGGTGGTAAAAATTTAAAAGATATTGGTAGTGTTAATTGTCACATCTACATGTCTTTTAATAAAAAAATTAATAGTCTTCATTTGAAGAATATTTTATGTAATGACAAAGAACTATATGTTAATAAGAATACCAAATTGATCTATGATGAAGAAATACTTGATGATTTCAATTGGTTATCATTAAAAATTAATAAAAATAATCCTTATGTAATGGCTAAGGATGGCATGATTTATTCAAAGAATGGTGATACATTAATATATCTAAATCCTACTCAAAAGAAACTTGATTATGTTGTCCCAGATAGTGTAAAAAAGATTTCAAATGTTGTTTTTAAAAGGCGAATAGTAAATAATTTAACAATAAATGCAAATATCGATGTTATTGATGATATGTTTTATGATTTTTATGCCAATAAGGTTACATTTAATGGCCATATAAATAAAATAGCTTCTAATGCCTTAAATAAGGAAAAAATCGTTGTTAAGAGTTTGAGCTTTAATAGTGTTGGAATTATCGAGGATAAGGCCATAGAAACTTCATTAGCTACACTTATTATTAATAAGGTACAAGAGATTGATAGTGAGGCAATCTGTTTTAGAGGATATCCTTATAATGATTCAGGCTATGATACAGAATCTAAAAGATACGTAGTTCTTCCTAGTAATGCTTATATTGATTTTAATTATTTAAATCATAATGTTATTCCTGATACTAGTGAGGATAATCCTGTTTATATTTGTATTAATGGCACAAAAGAAGAAATGGAAGGCTTATATAAAAATATTGAAGATGAATATCGATATTATATTCTTTTTTATAGTACAACAAAAGAAAATAATTCTTGGGGATATAATAATGAGGGCCTACCAAGAATATGGTATGAATTGAACTAATTGCTTTAGGCAATTAGTTTTTTTCTTATAATCGTTTTTTTCTTTTGGGTTTTGTGGTATAATAATTTATAACATTTCGGAGGTGTTTACGATGATAAAAATAGCTTTAGATGCCCTTGGTGGTGATTTTGGTGTTAATTCAACAGTTCCTGGAGCAATGATGGCTATATCAAAAATGAAGGATATAGAAATTGTTTTATATGGTGATGAGGATAAGATTAAACCAATTTTAACAAATAGTGAAAGAATAAGCATTGTTGATACTAAAGAATGCTTTGATATGGGTGAGCATAATCCTGTAATGGCTATAAGAAAAAATAGAAATTATTCATTATGTAAGGCTATGCAGT
>CALCWU010000016.1 GCA_937905855.1 uncultured Mollicutes bacterium | reverse complement strand
ATAATGTATTTAATTTATTCAAAATTATGATATAATAATAATATATTCGATTTTGGAGGATTTTTATAATGGATTTAAAAAAATATGTTGCTAATGTACCTGATTATCCTAAAAAAGGTATTTTATTTAGAGATATTACACCTTTAATGGCTGATGGTGATGCATATAAATATGCATGTGACAAGCTAATTGAATTTGCTAAGGAGGTTAAAGCTGATATGATTGCTGGACCTGAAGCGCGTGGTTTTATTTTTGGTTGCCCTGTTTCTTATGCATTAAATATTGGCTTTGCACCAATAAGAAAGCCTGGTAAATTACCAAGAGATGTTATTAGTGAATCATATGATTTGGAATATGGTAGTAACACTTTATGTATGCATTCAGATGCAATTAAAAAAGGCCAAAAGGTTTTAATCATTGACGATTTACTTGCAACTGGTGGAACTGTTTTGGCAGGTATTCATTTAGTTGAAAAGCTTGGTGCTACTGTTGTTGGTGTCGCTTGTTTAATCGAACTAGTTGATTTAAAGGGAAGAGAAAAGCTTAAGGGATATAACGTTTATTCTTTAATGGAATATAAAGGTGAATAGTTCAAAATAAGCTGTAAGGAAGTGGGGTTTATGTCAACAATTACAATTGATGACTTAATGAATAAGGTTGGAACATATATTCATAAAGAAAAAGATTTAAACAAAATTAAAGAGGCATACGAACTTGCATATAAAAAACATAATGGACAATTTCGAAGAAGTGGTGAGCCTTATATAAGTCACCCTTTAAATGTTGCCTACATTTTGGCTGAATTAACAGTTGGACCAGATACAATTATGGCTGGTCTTCTTCATGATGTTTTGGAAGATACTGATACAACCTATGATGAAATTAAAAATGAATTTGGTGAAGACGTTGCAAATTTAGTTGATGGTGTTACAAAAGTTGCAAAGTTAACATTTTCCTCACTTGAACAAAAACAAGTTGAAAACCATCAAAAAATGCTTGTTGCCATTGCAAAAGATATTCGTGTTGTTGTTGTAAAGCTTGCTGATAGATTACATAATATAAGGACAATTGATTTTCAAGCAGAAGAAAAGAGAAAAAGAATTTGTGAAGAAACACTAGAAATTTATGCTCCACTTGCTGATAAGCTCGGAATGTTTAAGATTAAGGCTGAGCTTGAGGATAGATCTTTAAAATACGTTGATCCAAAAATGTATGAGCAAATTACAAAGCAAATTGAAGAAGATAGTTCTGCAAGATTAGAAACAATTGACAAAATGATTGTTGAGATAAAATCATTTTTAAAGCCTTTTAATATTACAGACATTACAATTAAGGGTAGAATTAAAAATTTATATAGTATTTATAAGAAAATGATAACTCAAAATAAGACCTTTGATGAAATCTATGATGTCTTAGCAATTAGAATAATTGTTGATTCTATTGCTCAATGTTATCAGGTTTTAGGTGTTATTCATTCTCATTATGTCCCTGTTCCTAAAAGATTTAAGGACTATATAGCTGTTCCTAAATCAAATATGTATCAATCACTTCATACAACTGTTATTGGTGGAGATGGGCAAACATTTGAGGTTCAAATTAGAACTAAAGAAATGGACCAAATTGCAGAATATGGTGTTGCCGCACATTGGGCTTATAAAGAAAATGTTGAATATTCTAAAGAAAAGGAGCAATATGAAATTGCTCAAAAGCTTAAATGGTATGGCGATTTATTGAAATTTTCTGAGGAAGATAATGAAAATAATAATCCATCAGAGTTCGTTGATACTGTTAAGGAGGATCTTTTAAACGCAAATGTTTATGTTTATACACCAACTGGAGAAGTAATTGATCTTCAAAAGGGAGCTACTCCACTTGATTATGCGTATAAAATTCATACAAATATTGGTAATAAAACAGTTGGAGCCAAGGTTAATAATCGAATTGTTCCTCTTGATTATGAATTACATACTGGTGATATAGTTAGCATTCTTACCTCAAATACTGCAACTCCTAACCTAGACTGGCTAAATATTGTTAAGACAAATCATGCTAAACATAAAATAAGAAACTATCTTAACAAACAAAATAAAGATGTTTTGATTTCCCAAGGAAAAAGCTCATTAGAAAATGAAATGAATATAAATAAGGTTACCTTTAATTTTACTGATGAATTTGTAAGTAAGAATTTTTCAAAAACAAACATCTCAACAGTTGAAGATTTGTATGCTGAAATAGGTAAAGGTAATATTTCGCCAAAAACAGTTATTCAAAGAATTAATAGCCTTTCAATTAGTGCTTCTGAGGAAATGCTTCAAAAGCAAATGGAAAAATCGAATAGAATATTAACTACAAATTCTGAAACAGGAGTTATAGTTGAAGGTCTAAAGAAACCAAAGCTACGACTTGGAAGCTGTTGTTCACCAATACCAGGTGATCCAATCGTAGGATTTGTTAGTAAAGAAAATGGGCTTGTTGTCCATCATAAGAATTGTAAGAATTTACAATCTTTATCTACAAATAGAATTTTAGAACTATATTGGGCTATAAATATAACAAGAAGCTATCCAGTTAAATTAAAGATATCTGCCTCTCAAAGCTTAACGCTTATTACAGAAATAATGAATACCGTTAATTCACTGGCAATGTCAATTGCCTCAATTAGTGCCAATAATAAATCTAATTTGGAAACAGTTGTTAAAATGAAGGTTATTGTTAAAGATTTAAATGCATTAGAACGACTAATTGCTAATTTGAAAAAAATAAATAAGGTTCATGATGTGGAGCGTGAGGGCATATGAAAGTAGTTGTTCAAAGGTGTCTTGGAGCTAAGTGCATTGTAGATGGCAAAATTTGTGGAAATATTAAACAAGGATTGTTACTTTTAGTTGGCTTCACTAACAATGATAACCAAGATATAATTAAAAAAATGGCAAAGAAGATTATTAATCTTAGAATTTTTGAAGATGATAATCATAAAATGAATAAATCAATTTTAGATAAGGGTGGAGAAATATTATCTATTTCCCAATTTACGTTATATGCTAACCCTTATAATGGCAATCGTCCAAGCTTTACAGAAGCACTTAATTTTTCTGATGCCAATAAATTATATAAAGAATTTAATGAGGTTTTAAGAACTGAAAATAATATAAAAGTAGAAGAAGGAATTTTTGGTGCTGATATGAAAATTGATTTCGTAAATGATGGTCCTGTAACTATTATAATTGATAGCATGAATTTTAAATAAAATGATATTTTATTGCAATAAGTAATAAAATATCTTTTTTTTATTTTGCTAATTAACTATATTGACATATTATTTTCACTATGCTATAATCATAAAAAAAGAAAGAGGGAGTGTTTATAATGAAAAAAGTATTACTTTTTGCTATTATAGTTTTATGTGTTTGTGGATTTAAATTTACTGCTAGTGCAAAAATAATAATGCCTACACCAGATCAAACATTTAGTCCATATTGTGAAGAACTTGGAGGAAACGGCAGTTATGTTTCAAATTATGATAAAGATGAACATAATTTGGAAGGGTATTATTTATATTTAATGCCAAGACAAGTATTAATGCTTGATAAAGTACTTGGAAGTCCAGTTTCATGTACAAAAGGCGAAGTGTTTAATGTCTCTTATACGAAGACTACTTCATATGGCTATGAAGCAGCAAAAACTTTTGCAAAGAGTTATCAAGAAAGTAGGAAATCAAGTATTTCTTTTAAGTTTGGTGACGAAATTTTTAAGGCTGGTTCAAACTATGAGCATAGCATTTCAAATGTTTTTTCTTCACAAATTACAACAACTTATAAGGAATCTTGTAGTGTTGAAACATCAATTACTAAAAATTATACAGCGTGGGAAACCGGCGTTTATCAGGCTTATTTACAAAGCTTGTATAATGTTTATATTATTCAAGAATACAAGACTATGTATGATGAAAACAATTTTCCATATAAGGTTCAAACTGGAAAAAATGATATATATTTGGCACCTTATTTTAAAAACAGCATTAATTATATCGATATGACTTGTTCAAATTTAGATGGTATTTCCACATCTGTTAATTTTGTTGATAATCCATTGATTATTCAAAAAAAATAATTTAAATTGGAGGGGAAAATATGTTTGAATTTAAGAATGTATCTTTGAAATTTAACAAGATAATTTTTAATAATTTTTCATACAATTTTTTGGATAACGGATTATATGTGATTAAGGGAACGAGTGGTGTTGGTAAAACAACACTACTTAAATTATTATTTTTAAATAAAATTAAATATGATGGTGAAATCTTATATAATGGAGTTAATATTAAAAGATATAATGATTTTGATGTTGATTTAAAAAGAAATGAAATTAGCTATATTGCAGTGAAAAATAATTGTTTACCAAATAAAACGGTTAGAGATAATTTTAAATGCATATTAAAAAATAATTATAATGAAGAAAAACTAATAAAGTACTTAAAGGAATTCGATTTAGGTAATTGCCTAAATGTTAAATTTC
>CALCWU010000015.1 GCA_937905855.1 uncultured Mollicutes bacterium | reverse complement strand
AAGCTAAAATATCATCAGATAGCTTTAGATTAGCCTCAATCTCTACTTGCTTAGCTAAGACCTCAGCTGTAATATCCTCTATTTTAAAATATTTATTAACATCTAGCTTATTATTAAAAACATAAAAGCTATTTACATGCATTAAATAGGTATGCTCGATCTTAATGCCACAATTTTTCAAAACATATAATTGATAGCTTACATCATCATAATAATAATCAGCCATCTTAGTTGTACTTTTCACCTCATATAAATTATATGTACCATCAAAATTATTAAAAAGTATATCACATGCACAATAATTATTCAAATAAAAAAATGATGCTTCAGCAATAGATGCTTTATTCTCACTCAATAATCTTGCTGTTTCCTTTACCATATAATTCAAATCATTATTTTCACTATAAACATAACATGTATTAGGAAAATATGATCTTGCTAAATCACCAATTTCATTACCATTATCTAAAACTGCTTGATTATTTACCTCATTTTTTTCATCAGAATGATATTTATCACACCATAGATATCTTTTACACTTACAAAAGTTAACATATCTACTTTTAGAATAATAATTCAAAATAACACCCTCTAACTAATTTTCTTAATTGCTGGATGATTACCATTAAGCTTTTTAATGCCATACGGTGTTTTAAAGGCAACAACAATTAAAGGTTCATCAACAGAGACAATTAAGCCAGGTCCAAATGCCTTATGTTCAATCTTATCACCAACGTGAAAAGCAAATGAAGAGCTACTATTATCCTTGAGTTTCTTTTCAACTTTATTTTTTGTTTTAGGCTCATCATTTTTAGGCTTTTCAACATTTATTAGTGGACTATCAACATCAATAAATCGTGATATAATTTGTCTTTGGTTCACACCAAAAACGTTTCTAATTTTAGCTGAAGTAAGATAAAGCTTTTCCATAGCTCTTGTGATTCCAACATAACAAATTCTACGTTCCTCAGCAATATCAAAATCATTCTTACAATTGTTAGATGGGAAAATTCCCTCCTCCATTGCAATCATAAAAACAACCTTAAATTCCAATCCCTTAGATTGATGGTATGTCATTAATCTTACTGAATCATAATTATCATCAACCTTATCGATATCTGTTCTTAATGCTAATGATTGAACAAGCTCACTAAGCTTTTCTAGATTAGTTCCTTCATTATCCTCTTCTGTTTCAGCAAGAATACTTTTCAATTCTAAAACGTTATCTAGACGATCATCGCCATCCTCGCCCATAGATTTTAAATAATCCTTATAACCTGACTTATCTAAAATTGCATCTACTAATGATGGTAAATCGCTACTATCAAGTAAATCACGAAGCTCAAGTATCAAAAACTTAAAGCTAATTAAATTGTTATAGCCAATTCCTGTAGCCTTTAAAGAATCAATAGCCTGAAAAAGAGAACAGTTTTTTTCTAATGCCTCAAGTGTAAGCTTGTTCATTAAGGCATCACCAATTTTTCTTTTAGGAACATTTACAATTCTTTTAAAGGCGAAATCATTATTTTGATCAACAATCAAAGAAAGATAAGCTACAATATCCTTAACCTCAGCACGGGAAAAATATGACATACCACCATAAATTTGATATTTTATGCCTCTTCTAACAAATTCATCCTCAATTGGTCTTGATAAATAATTAGCACGATAAATAATTGCAAAATCAGAATTTATATAATTATATTTTTTCTTTAAATACTCCATCTTAAAAATTATATATTTAATTTCTTCACTAGATGAATCAGCAAGAAAAAATATTGGCTTAGTAGTTTTATTTGAGCTAGTAAATAAATTCTTTTTAATTCTATTTTCATTTTTAGAAATAACATTATTGGCCAAATCTAATATTCCCTTAGTTGAACGATAATTTTCCTCAAGTAAAATAATTTTAGTTAAAGGAAAATCTCTTCTAAAGCGATCAATATTTTCAACCTTTGCTCCTCTAAACGCATATATAGATTGATCCTGATCACCGACAATAAAAATATTTTGATGCTTCATTGCAAGCATTTTAATTAATTCATATTGAATAACATTTGTATCTTGGAATTCATCAATCATAATATATTGAAACTTATTTTGATAATACTCTAAAACATCATTATGCTCTTTAAATATTTTTGTTGTATATAATAATAAATCATCAAAATCAAGACAATTATCCTTCATTAAAGCCTCGTTATACAAAGAAAATATTTTATCAAATTCCGTTTGCTTGTCATAATTTTTACCAAATGAAACACTTTCGCCATTTTTTTCTTTAGAAATTAAAGATTTAATTTCATTATCTGAATACTTATTATTAATCTCTAAATCCTTTAAAACTCTTTTAACATAGTTCTTAGAATCATTTTCATCAGCAATATTAAAATTTTTAGTAAATGGCGGAATTAAATCCATACATCTCTTTAAAATTCTAAGACATAAACTATGAATAGTTGAAACCCACATTTTTGAGGTTATACACTCATCATCTAAAAGCTTAGATACTCTTTCCTTCATTTCCTTGGCAGCTTTATTTGTAAATGTAACTGCAAGTATATCACTAAGAGGTATACCGAGTTCCTTAACCAAATAAGCAATACGATGCGTTAAAACTCTAGTTTTGCCAGAACCAGCACCAGCCATTACCATAATGGGTCCATCTGTATTTATAACTGCCTCTTTTTGTGCAGGATTTAATTTTTCTAGCAAATCCATTTTAGCATCTCCTTAATTCTTTGAATCTAAATAATCCTCATAGGTTGTCATCTTATCAATAATCTTACCATCCTCAAAGCTAATAATTCTATTAGCAACAGTTTGTAATAATTCGGCATCATGGCTTGAGAATAAAATATTACCCTTAAAGTTAGTCATACCTTCATTTAAAGCTGTAATACTTTCCAAATCCAAATGGTTTGTTGGATCCTCCATAACTAAAACATTAGGTGATTCAAGCATAAGCTTAGATAGCATACATCTAACCTTTTCTCCTCCAGATAAAACATTACATTTCTTTAATGATTCCTCACCACTAAATAGCATTCTACCTAAAAAACCTCGAATAAATGTTTCTGTTTGGTCATCAGGGCTATATTGTCTTAGCCAATCAATTAATGATAAATCCTTATCAAAATATACCTTATTATCTTGAGGTAAATAACCAACACTAGTTGTTATTCCCCATTTAAAGCTTCCCTCATAATCAGTATCAATTCCACATAAAATATTAAATAATGAAGTAATGATAACTGAATTTTCTGCCAAGAAAGCTATTTTATCACCCTTATTAACTGTAAACGTTAAATTTTCAAAAACACCCTTCTTTGTTAAACCATTTACACTTAAGATATCATTTCCAACCTCACGCTTTTGTTTAAAGCCAATAAAAGGATATCTTCTTGATGATGGCTCAATTGAATTAATTTCTATCTTATCTAAAAGCTTTTTACGAGAGGTAGCTTGACGTGATTTAGATTTATTAGCACTAAATCTAGCAATAAATTCTTGAAGCTCTTTAACCTTTTGTTCCGCTTTTTTATTTTGATCCTTAGCTTGAGCAAGGGCAAGCTGTGATGATTCATACCAAAATTCGTAGTTTCCTACATATAATTTAATTTTACCAAAATCAACATCGCAAATATGAGTACAAACATTATTTAAAAAATGACGGTCGTGAGATACTACTAAAACCGTATTTTCAAAATTAAGCAAGAAATTTTCTAACCATCTACAAGCCTTATAATCCAAATTATTTGTAGGCTCATCTAAAAGAAGAATATCAGGGTTACCAAACAAGGCCTGAGCAAGTAAAACCTTAATTTTAATTTTAGCATCAAGCTCACCCATTAGCATATTATGATAAATAGAATCAACACCAAGATTATTTAATAAGCCTTCAGCATCGCTTTCAGCCTCCCAGCCA
>CALCWU010000014.1 GCA_937905855.1 uncultured Mollicutes bacterium | reverse complement strand
CTTTAAACTAAAATCAATACTTTTCTTTGTTTTTTGTTATTTTTTTAATTATCACTACGATTATAGCCATTCTTCATATGAGCTGATGCATCTAGTAACACTCTTGATAATGTATTATTAGTTTCCTCCTCAGCCATTTTAGCTATTTTTTCATTTGCTTCATCAATCAAATCAAACTTATTTGACTCAGTCATTTTTCTATCATATTCATTAATTAATTCATGACCTTTACTTGCAACAGCATTTTGATAGCGTTCAACAAACATAATACTGCTTCCATAATTAGCATCAGCAAGTACATTAATTAATCTTGAAGGCCAATATAGATTGTCTGTTGAAACCTTACTTGTAACATTGCTGATATATTTAGGCATTTTCTTTGTATTAGCATACATTGGAACACTAGCATTAAAAGCATTAGAGCCAAAGCATACCCATTCAACGGCACTAATTTCACTTGGAACATAGCCTCTTATTTGTAAAATAGCCATAACTCCTGTTCTACTTATACCAATAGGACGATAAATTCCTTTTTCATTAGTTTCACCCTTCTTATACGGATTATAAGGAGTGCCCTGATAATATGAAGAAAGAATATATTTTACCTCCTCAACAGTAATTTTATGTTCTGGTACTAATGACCAAGGAATATCATCACTCTCAGGTGTAAAATCAGCATTCTCACCATCCCATTTGTAGGTTCTAGGATTAAAATAACGAGCCATAAACCAAGCTCTTGGTGTATTATAAACATGATCTGCATCACTATGAGATCCAAACGCTAAGCGGGGATTGAAGCTACCATCATTATTTAAATCAAGATGATTGTCTGAAATTAGCTTTTTCAAGCCCTTAGAGCACATATTTTCCTTTTGCTCACCATAGGCATCATCAAAATCAAATTTATCAAGCCCAAATTGGTTAGGCATAATTACATATTCCTCATCCTTGACTCTTCTTGCAATCCAGTTATGACCACCAATTGTTTCAAGCCACCAAATTTCATCCTTATCAGAGAACGCAATGCCATTTGGCTCATATGTTCCATACTTTTCTAATAATTCACCTAAACGAATTACACCCTCCTTGGCACTTCTAATATAAGGAATAGTTATTACAACTAAATCCTCCTCACCAATTCCTCCAGCTTTATCCTTATCCTTTTTAGTTTTAGCCTTCTCATATCTTACATATGGATCAGCACCTAAAACACGAGAATTAGATGTTATTGTCTCTGTTGCTGTCATGGCAACATTAGCCTCATTAATTCCATTTGCAGCCCAAACGCCATATTTAGGATCAACACTTGGTGTTGATGTATAACGCATTGGATTATCTGGAAGCTCAATTTCTAAATGTCCAATAACACTTTTATACTTTCTTGGCTGATCCTTAGGCTCAACCACAATTAATTTTTTTACATCAAAATAACCATCATCATTTCTAGCTATCATTGTTGACCCATCATAGCTAGCCTTTTTACCAACTAAAATTGTTGTACATGCCATATTTATTACCTCATTTCTTATTTTTATAAAAATATTATAACACTATTATAAAAATATTTAAAACAATATGCACATAAACATTAGTTACCTTCTCTTTTTCGCCAAGAAAAAAAGCCATATAAATCATTAAAGAAAAAAATAACAAAATTTAATACTACTGGTAAATAAACTAAATCAACTATCGAAGCCAAAGTCCATAAAATTATTAATACTAAATCATTTAGGGCATAACCAACAGCATATAATGATGTTCTTAATAATGTAAATGTTGAAGCTAAAAAGCTTGTTGTAATAGAAATAGTTGAAAAAAATAGATTTGGTGTATTTAGTGCTTTCAATATAAAATAAAAGCCTACTGTTACAGGAATGCTTAAAAGGATAACAAAAATTATTTTTTTATAGCTTAGCCTTTCAATTTTAACAGCATCTCCACTTGAATTTTTAAACCAAGTAATTGCTGAAAAAATAGCCATTGGGAGTGACATACCAAGATATGTAATCATTTCACCATAATAATGAAGCCTATATGAAATAATACTATATAGGATAGCAAATATAATCATTAATATTTGGGCCCAGGCATTGCCCTTTGCTGCAAAAACTAAAGATGTAATACCAACACAAGCAGCAATAATTGTTAGAACATCCACTCTACTTGAAAAAACATTAGATAAAATTATAATTAAAATTGATACAATCCATAAGCATATTTCTTTTTTTGATAAGCTTTTAATTGGATTATTCATAAAATTTCCTCCTTACATAAATTAAAACAATATTAATTTAAGTAAGAAGGATCTAAAATCGGAATATTCCGAAAATTTAAAATCATAGCTAAAACCTCATTTAGCTATAAGTATACCATTAAAATTTGTTATTGCAATAACCTACCTATTAATGTCCTAATAATATTAAATAAAGAATTCTTTTTAACACTTGTACTTATGTAAAGCTCTACTTCTTTAATCAAATTATTATCATTATCGTATATATACGCTTTACCAACACTTAAATTTAAATTCTTATCATTTACCTCGTAAACATATTTTATATTGTATTTTTCTTTATCTGTTTTCTTTCTTAAAATATAAACATTATCTTTAGCAATAATTTTTAAATTACTAGGATTATATTTAATATCATCAATTTCAGCAATAATATCATTTTTCTTAATAACTAATTCATTTTTAAAATTACTAAATCCATAATTTAATAAACCAATACTTTCAGCATTACGCTTAGTTTTGTCAGCATAGCCCATCACAACACTAATAAGTGTTAATTCATCTTTTTTTTGAACCAAGGTTATACAATAACCAGCCTTATTTGTATAACCAGTTTTAAGCCCAAGCATTCCCTCAACATGTCCTAGAGTTTTATTTGTATTAACGAGCCAAAAGGGATTATCTGTATCCTTTCTAATATAATCCTCCTTAATAGAGGTGTAATTTAAAACATCAGGATATTTAATAATTAACTCCTTGGATATTAAAGCCATATCATAAGCAGATGAATAATGCTCATTATCATTTAATCCTGTACAATCTAAAAAATTAGTATTACAACAGCCAAGCCCTTTAGCCCTATCATTCATCTTTTCTACAAACATAGCCTCACTACCATAAATATGCTCAGCCATAGCTACTGCTGCATCATTTGCTGAAGCAATACATATACATTTAAGCATATCATCGACACTAAGCTTTTCCCTAGTATCTAAAAATACCTGAGATCCACCCATACTCTTAGCATATTCACTTACGCCAATCATATCATCCTTTTTCAGATTCCCCTCATTAATACTATCATAAATTAAAAGAAGAGTCATAATTTTAGTCATAGAGGCTGGAGCACATTTCAAATCCTTTTCATGTTCATATAATATTTCTCCATCCATACTATTAATTAAAATGGCACTTTTAGCACCGCTACATAAATTATTAGCCTTTGCTTTAATTGGTATTAATAAAAATATAAATAAGCATAAAATTATTTTTTTCACAAAATCACCAATTAATTTTATGCAAAAAAATAACTAGATATTATTAATCTAGTCATTTTTTAAATCTTTAGTTATCGTAGCTGCAAGCTCATTAAGCTTTAGCTTTGTTTCAGCATTACCGCTTGTTTTTATTTTTATAGGCTCGCCCACTAGCTTAGTATTATTAAGAGCTATTACATAATCAGTTATTTTCTTACTAATTACTGGAGCCCAGGTACCATTTTCAATAATTGAAAAATGCTTATTTGAAACGTTAAGATGAGCCATATCCATTAAATATGCTTCCATTTTCGGATAAATATTAGCATTATAATTTGGCGCCATTAAAACGATATTTGAATATTTAAACGTATCAGAAATTAAATATGAAACATCAGTTTGGCTCACATCATATACCTTAATGCTCTTTACGCCATTTTTAGCTAACTCATTAGCAAGAAAGTAGGCAGCATTAGCAGTATTACCATACATTGAAGCATAACAAATCATTACACCCTTTACCTCTTCCTTATAGCTAGCCCACAAAGCATATAAATTTAAAAGCTCATTAAAATTATTATGCCAAATTGGACCATGAAGGGCACAAATATATTCTATATCCAAAGCCTTAGCCTTATTTAAGACATTTAAAACATTGCTACCATATTTACCAACAATATTAGTATAATATCTTCTTGCCTCACTATAGAAGGTATCATCCAGCTTTAGCTCATCGGCAAAAATGTTACCATCTAAAGCTCCAAATGTTCCAAAAGCATCAGCACTAAACAATACCTTAGAATAGCTATCATAGCTCATCATAACCTCAGGCCAATGTACCATAGGTGTCATTATAAATGTTAATTTATGCTTACCCAAATCTAAAAAGTCATTTTCTTTAACAATTATATAAGAAAATTTTTCATCAATAGCTTGATTTAAAAATTTCAAAGTCATTTGATTTAAAATAAGCATAGCATTTGGATAAAGCATCAATACATCACTTATTAACGCAGCATGATCTGGCTCCATATGATTAACTACTAAATAATCTAAGCTTCTTCCATTTAAGGCAGCCTTTAGATTTTCAATAAATTGTTTACCAACACTTACATCACAAGTATCCATTAAGCAAGTATGCTCATCGTTAATTAGATATGAATTATAGCTTACACCACTTGGAATTGGAAATAAATTTTCAAATAGTCCTAATCTTTTATCAGAAGCCCCAACATAAATAATATCATCTACGATATTTCTAATAATTTCCATATTAATCGCCTACATACTTTCATGAATTGTACGAGAAATTACATCATCTTGTTGTTCCTTAGTTAATTTAATGAAATTAACAGCATATCCAGAAACACGAATTGTTAATTGTGGATATTTTTCAGGATGCTTTTGAGCATCTAGCAACGTTTCACGATTAAATACATTAACATTTAAATGATAACCACCATCATTTACATATGCATCAAGCATATTAACTAAATTATCTACCTTTGACATTTTACATTATCTCCTTATTAAGAATTATTCTTAATTAGATTATACCATTAAATATAAGATTGTCAATAACTATTGTGCATCTTTAGTTTTTTTCTTCTTTTTGTAGCTATAGAAAATAAACCCAGAAGCAAGAATTAAAACTCCACCAGCAATTATTATATAAGGATAATAATTATTCTTATTATTTTCAACACTAAGCTTTAATGTTTCGATGCTACCATCCTCAAATGTTACAATTAAATCATATTCACCACTTGGCTTATCCGTATCAAAATAACTACTAATAACACTTTTAACGTTTTTATTAGTTGAATTAAAAATTAGCTTTTTGATTTCTTCCTCATCAAGCGCCTCGCCACTTGGAACGATAATTTTTTTAGCATCATCACTAATTACTATATCCGGATTTTTCTTATCAACAACTGCTAAAAAGAAGCTAAGCTCACTTTTATTATTACTTTGATCAGTTGCAATTATTTTCATATCATAGCGACCTATTTTTTGATAATTATTTGCATAATCATCATAACCATCTAGTTCTATTTTTATATTATCCTTATCACATTCATCCCTTATATCAAACATTGCTAAAATTTCATTTTTTGTTAAGCAATTATCACCTAAGGCCTGACTTGGTGCACATTTAGGAGTAATTAAAGGCTTATCGTTATCCTTAACAATAAATTTAACATCATATGTTGCCTCATTTCCCGCTTTATCCTTAATACCATAGGTAACAATATATTCACCTACTTTGTTTTTGTTTTGCGTATAATTATCTTCAATTACATAAAAATCTGTAAGAGTACCATCTATTTCATCAACAGCTGTTAAATTAGCTTTAGCAACACTAACTAAATCAGTAACAATTTTATTATAATAATAAGTATATTCACTTCTACCACTAATTACTGGAGCTTTATTATCAACAGCTCTTACATATATTTTTTGTTTAGAAACATTGCCACAAATATCACTAGCCATACAAATAAAATAATAATTCCCAGGCTTTAACTCTGAAGTAGGATAATTTGTTTCAACAAGCTTAACATTAATATTTTCTTTATTTGTAACCTTAACATTGCTTAAAAGGTCATCAATTGAGCAATACGGCTCATAAGGAACTATTAAATAAGGATCCTTATCTATATAAACGTTATTAATCATTGAGTTTGTATATAATCTACACACCAAAAATGATACCTGAGGGTCTTTACTATACATATTAAAGCATACTAAATTAGTATTTTGACTTTGACCAACAAAGGCATTTTCTAGTTCATATTCTCCATCATCATATTTAATATGATCATCACAATTTAAAAATTTCTTCCACTTATCTAAATTCTTAATTGTAAGTAAATTACTATCATTATCATCAGCAGGAAATGATATGGTTTTATTCAAAAATCTAAATGATAAGCCATTAACAGCTTCACCACTATTAGTAATATTACAGGTAAAATCCTCATTAACCCCATTATAAAAATTAACCGTAGTTTGCTTATAAGGAATAATTAAATATTCACAAAAATAATCAGATTCAAAGCGAAATTCCCCCATATAGCCAAAATCATCGTTTTCAATCTGCTCAAAATCAGGCTCTATTAACAAATAATCCCCATGACCACCCTTATAGCTATCACAATCCATAGCCTCATTGTCGCTTTTATTGACTATCCCCATTTCCGCATTTGCCTTAATCCCCAATCCTAATAAAATCATTATTAAAAAACAACTTATAAATTTCTTCATTAAAAAATACCTCCATTTTATATAATAGAGGTATTTTACTCATTTTACTTATTAATTATCACAATTTTCATCAGTAGCAGAGGTTGCACTACCACTACCCTTTTTAGCAGCAGTACCATTAGAACTATTGCTGATATAATAAAGAACTGTACTTTCATTTCTCTTAAAATAGAAAATTACACCAGCCGTATTACTAATTTCAAACGCTACATTACTCTTATTTGTAAAATCGAAGCTAGTTGAATAAACAAAATCAACACTTTCAATACTACCCATTTCTGTATCAGATGATGATCCACCATTTTGTCCTAAATCCATATACCAGAAATAAGCACCATTGTTACCATTATCACGAGATAAAACATACTCATAGCCATCAGCTATATCTTTATCTGTTACTTCTATTTCATTATAGAAAACTAAGGTATCATATTGTTTTGGATCAATTGTAACAGCTTGACCATCAATAGATGTTAATTTCGCACTTGAACTTGAATCACTTGAACTTGTTTTTCCCTCAACGCTTGGAAGTCCACCACCATAATTATTAGCTTCATATAATGGTATTGCATCTGACATACTACTAGATAAATCACTACTATCCGAACGCTTAATTTTTGAAATTGTATAATTTTGTCCATTACCAGGATTAACTAATACAAAGCGTAACTTTCCTGCTGTTGTTGGCTTAACCCAAATACAACGCCTAGGAACAACAATTTTCGAATAAACCGTTTTACCAATTTTACCATTATTAATTGTCACAAGCTGATTATGGGTATCAACTTTACTTTGAAGACGAAGAATATCTACAGTTGTAGTACCATTATCAATACTTCCAAATGTTTGCTTGTAAACATCATCATCTTCACTAATATTAACAGATGTAACCTGTCCCGAAGCACTAGTTTGTTGTAAAAATTTAGGATAAAATTTGTATTGTTTTGCGTAAGCTTTGATTTCACCACCAATAAAGTATCCTAAATTATTATCTGCTGCTTCCTCACCAACTACACTACTACCATCTTTAACAAGCGTACCAGTTCCTAAAAATGGTAAATACTGGCCTGCACTTAATTCAGTATCTCCAAATGCCGTCGTCATTCTAGCAGCAAATTCATTAATATTAAATGATTTACCATAGCCTTGATCTCCTGGATTATCTCCCCAGTCAACTGTATCAGTATTATAATCACCAAATAATGTATATTTACTTAAAAGGCTATAGGCACTGCCGTTTGGTGAAAGTGAAGCACCAAGTGGATCAGTCTTTCCTAAATAATTAAGATGAACATAATATAAACCTATATTAGATACAGAAGCATTAATATAACCAGCAAGTACTCCTGATAATGAGCTTTCTGTTCCAATTATAACCTCATAATTATGTAAATAAAAATTAGAGGCTGTTGCAGCAAAGGTAATTTCCTTACTTGTATCAACTGCGGCACCAACATTATTAAAAAGCGAATTATAATTACCAATAATACCAAACATTCCTACAAAAGGAATATTAATACTTGTAACATCCTCAGGCTTTGTTTGAAGCTTAGCATAATCATTTGTAGTTGAAAAATTAGATATCGTATGACCATTACCACTAAAGACACCAACAAACGGATAAGTTTCCGTTCCAATTGGAGGAATAATCATACCAAGCATATCTATATCATTATCAACACTAAAATAAAATTGCTTATTTAAAGCATTTGTATCATCTTCACTAGTTCCATTAAATCTACCCTTATATTGAAGCCAAGCAAGATTATACATATGAAATCTTGTCTTAATAACATAAGGATTATCCTTGGTTCCATCTCCACCAGCAAAATATCCACCAAGTGATTTACCATTAAGACTTAAATCCTCTTTTTTAGCATCAATAAACCAGGCAACACTAAAATTAATTAACAAAAACAAAAGCATCAATGACAATATTGAGTTAATAATTAAAGGAATATATCTTTTTTTCATTATGCTCACCCCTAATTATGACGCATTACTAAGCTTATATCAGTATTAAAAACAATATTAGTTGATAGGTCAGCACTTGGGAAAATATTAAGCATTTCATTATATAGATATGTAATATTATTCTCTCTATAATCAATAATCAAATTAATTGTTCCGCTACCCTCTAGCTCAACCTTATCTAAAACATTGATATTTAATGATTTAGTTGCAGTAATTTTACCACTACTATCACTAGTTAAAGAAACAAAACTCTTAAAGTCACTATCACTAACCTCATATTTACCGCTATTATTTTCTACGCTAGCAACATTTATTGCATTAGATAAATAGTTATTAGCAAACATACTTAAATCAGTATTACTTGTAATAATGCCTTGATTAGGAGTATAAAGATTTAAGGAATAGCTTCCTAGTGTCTTAACCTCGTAGCTAACCTCTAATAAAACTGCTGTATAATTAACATCAATATCATTATGATTTTTCATATTGAAGGGCTTAGTTTCCATTTCTTCAGCCTTAACATAGTAGTTATCAGTATCATTTTCTTTAGTAAGATAATAAGCCTTAATTGCTAGCTCCTTAATTGTTTCATCCTTAGATGTTATAATTGTATCTTGAGAGTTAGCTGTATCATTTTTAGTAAACCAGGCCTTAAAATTAGACCATACAATGCAAACACTTATTAATAAAATGCCTGTAACAATTAGTGTTGAAACATCAACAAACAAACTATTTTTTCTATTTTTCATAATCCAAATAAACAAAAAAAGTCCTAACTTTTAATGCCTGCTCCTTTCATAATCTTACTTGCAACTGGCTATCCCAAGAGGACCCTCTAGCTTTGCGTCATTAGATTTCTCTAATTTTGCCATTTATTTATTAAGTATTGTCTAAAATACATCCATTACCATAATTATTTTACCATATTTTTTTAATATTACAATATTTTAGATTATTCAAAAATATATTTTTTAGTAAATTTTTCTGAGTTTTGTAAATATTTATTTTGATATTTCCATAAAACACATAAATTATTATCATTTTTTATTAATTCTTTATAAGATTCTATAATCTTACCCTTAATATAAGTACAAAAATCCAAATCACGATTATTATATATCAAAAGACTAACACTATTATTTAATTCCTTAGCATACTCACTATTAAAATAATTATACTTTAAGAATTTAAATATTAAAGCAATCCCTAAAGGAATAAACAATAATTTATCTAACATTTTATTCCTTTGATAACTAATTACCGTCTTAGAAAATATATAATTAATTTCTGTTATAACATCTTGAGCCGAATAATTAATGTTATCTAAATAAGCATATTTAGAAATATCAAAGATATCATCTTTGTTTATATTACTAAACATTAATAATTCTTTAATTGATTCCTTAACAAAAAAAGTAAATGTCTTATCATCAATAATCATATTAAGAAAATAACAGCTATGTAAGCTAGCAACAGCATAAATAAAAAGAAGCTTAAAATGTGTAATAATATTATAATCACAGGCAAAGCTAATTATATTTTCATTATTAACATAATTAAAATTAGGGAATGTTGATTTTACAATATTATTACTTAAATAATTCTTATTATCAAACATTAATATTTTGTCATTTAAATAATTAAATGACATAGTATTACTATAAAAAAGAATTCTTTGAATTTTCTTAGTATAATTATCTATAATAAATCCTCTTTTACACCAACAATTTAAAATATAAATAATTGCCTCATAAATTCTTATTTGAAGCTTTATTTCCTTATTAAAAACAATAATATAAAAGTCTGAATCATCATTTAAAAAGCGAAGTGATATCAAATAACAAATAATC
>CALCWU010000013.1 GCA_937905855.1 uncultured Mollicutes bacterium | reverse complement strand
CCTTACTGCCAATGGATGAAAAGGAATTCACTAATTTATATTTTGCATTACTGGCAAATAAGATGCAACCATTTGGCTATGAAAAGAATAAATTAATAGAAACTATTTGGGCTGGTACTAAAGCAATGTATAAAAATGATGGCTCCAAAACTAATGAACAAGCCTTTTGGGATACATTTTCATTAATATATGGTAATGATAGACTTGTTGATAAAAAAATATTTGATGAATTTTATAGTAATGAGTTTAAAAATACCATTAATGCTTGCAAAAAAAATGGATATGCAAAAGAAGCAGTACTATTTGCCAAAAGCTTAGGATTAAAGGTGATTTTAAGCACAAATCCGATATTTCCTTATGTTGGTACTAAAACAAGAATGAAATTTAATGACTTAAACGAAGAAATGTTTGATTTTATTACAACATACGAAAATTTTAAATATACTAAGCCTAATCCTATGTACTTTAAGGAGCTTCTCAATAAATATAACTTATCACCAAATGAGGTTATATTATTTGGTAATAATAATGTTGAGGATGGAAAATGTAGTAGAATGGTTGGCATAAAATGCTATTTAGTTGGTGAGAATCTTATTTTAGATCCTAATGAGGATTATGAATATCCTAAAATAAAAATGAATGACATCATTAGTGTCATTCAAAAGGAAGCTAATAACTGATTTTTTTAAGATATGGTTTTAAAATATCAACAATTAATTCTAGATATTTTTGGTCGAACTCATCAAATCTTGCAAGTATAGGTGAGTCAATATCTAATAAACCATATAATTCATTATTAATAATTATAGGAACAACAATTTCACTTAAGGAATTACTATCACAAGCAATATGAGAAGGAAATTCATGAACATTTTGAACAATTGTTGTTTTTTTGTTTGTTGCGGTATAGCCACAAACACCTTTATTTAAAGGTATTATCATACAGGCAGGTTTACCTTGAAATGGTCCAAGCTCAAGTTCACTATTAATATACAAATAAAATCCAGCCCAGTTTATATTATCAAGATTATTAAATAATATAGCACTAACATTTGCCATATTTGTCATAGGATTATTTATACCTTCAATTAAATTTTTACATTCATTTATAATTTTTTCATATATTTGTTCTTTATTCATTTTTTGTTTACCTCTTTATAGATATATTTTAAATTATATGATAAAATATGTAAAGTATGGAGATGAATAAAATGTTGTATAAGCAAATATTAGTTAGATATGGTGATTTAACTCTTAAAGGAAGAAATTTAGGATTTTTTATAAATAAAGTATTTCATTTAGTATGTGAAAAAATGAAAGGCTTAAATGTTAATATTAGAACTACTCATGATTATATTTTCATTGATTTAAATGATGTTGATTATAAATTGGTTGTGGAAAGATTGAATTTAGTTTCTGGACTTCATTCCTATAGTCTTATTTGTAGATGTGAAGCAGAAATAACACAAATGAAGGAACTTGCAAAGGAACTAATGAAGGATGAGGTTAAGGAGCCTAAAACCTTCAAGGTAGTGACAAAAAGAGTGGATAAAAGCTTCGAAATGGAAAGTATGGAAATATCAAGACATATTGCAGGAGCAGTTTTGGCTACAAATCCTTTACTTAAGGTTGATGTGCATAACCCAGAAATTACACTTCATGTTGAGGTTAGACGTGATGGTTGTTACTTGTTTAATAGTCAAATTAAGGGACTTGGTGGTTATCCTGTTGGGGTAGCAGGACGTGGTCTATTAATGATGTCTGGTGGTATTGATTCGCCAGTTGCTGGCTTTTTAGCTATGAAGCAGGGAATTGAAATTGAATGCATTCATTTTGAATCTACGCCATTAACATCAATTGAATCAGCTCAAAAGGTAGTTGATTTAACTAAAATTATTGCTAAATATGCACCACACAATAAGATAACTGTTCATATGGTACCATTTAAGGAATTGCATATGGAAATTTTAGATAAGATTCCTGATTCTTACATTATAACGATTATGCGTAGAATGATGTATAGGATAGCTACTAGAATTGCTATCAAAAGAGAAGCATTATGCTTAATTAATGGTGAGTCTGTAGGACAGGTTGCCTCACAAACATTAGAAAGTATGAATGTTATAAATAGTGTTACAAATATTCCTGTGATTAGACCTCTTGTAACCTATGATAAGCAAGATATAATCACAATTGCTAAAAAAATTGGTACATTTGAAACCTCAATTAAACCATTTGAGGATTGCTGTACGGTATATTTACCAAAAAGCCCAGCTACAGCACCAAAGATGGAAAAGTGTATTGCCTATGAAAAGAATTTTGATTATGAAAAATTTGTTGATGAGGCAGTTAATAATACTAAGACGATAACTATTGCAACTGATTCAAATCTTGATTTACCAATGCTAGGATTAGAAGTTAGAAATACTATTTAATTTTTTGTATAATTTGTCTATTTGTTGGATATCATAAGTATTGCAAGGAGGTGATTTAAGTGCCTAGCAATACAAAGAAGAATAACACTTCACGTAATTCAACAAATCATAAGTATGAAGTTGCTGAGGAATTAGGAGTTGAAATTGGTCCTGATGCGTCAGCAAGAAATAATG
>CALCWU010000012.1 GCA_937905855.1 uncultured Mollicutes bacterium | reverse complement strand
CTTAAAACCTCTTTAAAATATTTAGAGGAACAAAAAAATATTTGTAATGAAGAAATTGCTTATTTTTCAATTTTAAAAAACCAAATTGAGCATGCTGATTTAGCTGACATTGTAGAAATTACTGAAGAATTAAAAAACGGTAAATATTTACGTGATTCCTTAAAGAAAAATAATCGTAAGCAAAAAATAAAAATTTTAACATATGATTTAGATGAAGAAACATATATAATGGTTGGTAAAAATAATATTCAAAATGAATATTTAACTCATAAGCTAGCTCATCCAAACGATTTATGGTTTCACGTAAAGGATGCTCCGGGAAGCCATGTTGTATTAAATAAGGATTTAGCTTCAGCAACAGAAAAGGAAATAAGATTAGCAGCAAGCATTGCTGCCTATTATTCAACCTACAAAAATTCCTCTTCTGTTCCTGTAAATTATACACTTGTCCGCTACATAAAAAAGATACCAGGCAAAAGAGCCTGCTTTGTAAGTATTTCTCATGAAAAAACTATTTATATTGACCCAAATGAAGATGAAATTAATGAATTGAAGGTAAGAAAATGAATAACGCATATAAAAAATTCGCCTATTATTATGACGATGCCATTTCGGAAATTGATTATGATTTATGGCTAGAATTTATTGAACCATATTTAAATAAAGATTCTAAAATCCTCGATTTAGCCTGTGGTAGTGGTACCCTAGCCATATTATTAAAGCTTGAGGGCTATAATGTAGCTGGTCTTGATTTATCTGAATCAATAATTGAAATTGCTAAGGAAAAGGCTAAAATCAATCATTTAAATATTCCCTTTTATGTAGCTGATATGGCAAATTTTAATTTAAATGAAAAATTTGATGTTATAACCTGCTTCTTCGATTCCATCAATTTTTTACAAAATGAAGAATTAGTTATTAAAACCTTTAACTCTGTAAAAAAGCACTTAAATAAAGGTGGAATATTCATTTTTGATGTCTTCTCTTTAGATATGCTTGATGAATATATTAATAACGAAATTATTAAAGATTTCCAAACCTATAAATTAGTTTGGAAAACAAAAAAGGCAACAGATTTAAGCCTAGTACATAATATTGAAATATATGATAAGCTTGATTCTGTTACCCTTAAAGAAAATTATTATGAATATTATTATGACTTAGAAAAGCTAAACATTGAAGGATTCTCGTTAATCAAAAAATCAGGTGATTTTAATGATGATTATTTAGAAGGCGATGAAAGATTAATTTTCGTCTATAAATGCCTTTAATTCATTATAGGTCATATTGAAGCAATACTTAAAGGCTTGAAGATCAAAATCTTCGCCTTTTTTTATACTATCTAAAACCTGTTGAGAACAATAATAAAGATTTTCCGCACCTAGATTAAGAGTTATTCCCTTAAGGCTATGAATTTTATCATAAGTATTTTCTTCAATTTCATTTAAGAAATTTTTATAATTATCTAAAAATTTGATTACTACCTTTTTAAATATTGCTTGGTTATTGGCCAAATAACGCATCGCAAGATCATAATCAAAATATTTATTTTTCAATTTTATAGCATCCGTTAACTAATAATGTTGAATGAGATGAATAAAATTCATTCATTGCTTTAATTAAATAAGAAACATCCTTACTTCCTGCAGTTTCCATAACTGAATGCATTGCAAGCTGTGGTAGGCCAATATCCACACTATTAATGCTTACCTGTGAGGTTGAAATAGCACCAAGAGTACCGCCACCTCTTACATCACTTCTATTAGTATATTTTTGATAAGGCACTGAAGCATTTTTACAAATTGTTTCAAAATAAGCACTTGAAATAGCATCAGTTGTGTAGCTTTGGTTGGCATTATATTTAATAACAATACCATGATTTAATAAAGCATTGTTTTTAGCATCAGTTCTTCCTGGTTGATTTGGATGAACAGCATGAGCATTATCTGCTGAAACAATAAATGAATTGGCAAGTGCACAAGAAATATCTGTAGCACTAAGCTTTAGGGCATCACCAATACGGCTAATTGTATCAGCTAAGAATTTAGAGCCTGCTCCTTGCTTAGTTCTACTTCCTACCTCTTCATTATCAAAGCAAGCATAAATATTAACACTTGCTTCATTTGAAGCAGAAACAAAGCCATTAAGACAACCAAAGGCAGAAGCTAAATCATCAAGCTGTGGTGCAGCAATAAATTCATCATCAAGACCTAAAACATGGCCTCTATCACGAACATATAAGAATAAATCTGAAGCAATAATATCCTCCTTCTTAACATTAATAGTACTAGCAATAATATCATTTAAATCACATTTTTGATCTTTAGTTGATATTAAAGGTAGCATATCAATTTGAGGATTATATTTAGCACCATTAAGATTTTCACTAGCAACATGAGGTGCTATATGAGGAATAATTAATAAATCCTTATCAATCTTAACAAGCTTTGTACTAATTGTATCAGAAGCATGAACAATTACTCTTCCGGCAACGCCTAAAGGACGATCCATCCAGGTTGAAATAATTGGTCCACCATAAACCTCAGTATTTAATTCCTGATAAAAATTAACACTTTCCAAAGAAAAATTAGGTTTAATTTTGAATGTTGGTGAATCACTATGTGAAGCACTAATATTAAATGATAAATTATCTAAATTATTAGGAATTGTAAAGGCTAATACTGATGATTGATTTCTCACAACATAATATTTTCCACCCTTAGCTAAATTCCAATGCTCATTTTCCATTAAAAGCTCATAATTTGCTTGATCAAGTATATCACAAATATTTTTAATTGCATGGAAGCAAGTTGGGCTTTCCTGTATAAATTTAAGTAGTTCCTTAGTATTATTCATCTTTAATCTCCATTTCTAGCATAGCTGTATAAAATTTTCTATCCTCATTTACCCCTTCAAAATAATAGATACCATTTTCTCTTTCATCCATATAATAATATGTTTTAATTTCCTCCCCACATAATGCCTCATGATTGAAATTAATAACAAATGATTTAATATTTGCTGTAGGCGCAAAAATATCCAAAATTAAATCACCATATTTAGCATTATTCATATGACCATTATGATCAAGGTCGGAATTTCTAACAATATGGGAATTATAGTTATATTTTTTTTTTTCGTCGAAGCAAATTTTTGGCATATTATCATTATATAGAGACTTATCAAAATAATTTGTCGAATTAAATCTCACATTTGCTGGTCTAACAATTTTTCGATCAATGGTAATTACAATCCAAGTAGTTTCAACTAAAATAATATCGTTACCATCTTTATCAGTAAATACGCAGTCTCTAATAAATCTAACTCCAACTGGCTTTAATGGCCAAGTTTTAACTGTTATTTCCTCATCAGCCTTAGGATTTCTTTTTAAAGTAAATCTTAATCCGGAAATAACCCAAAACATATCCTTTGCTTTTAATTCCTCGTAGGAAACACCAAGCATATCAGCATGAAGCCCCGCAATGCTTTGTGTTAAATCCAAAATAGCAGATATTCTAATTTTATCTTTAAAATCAAAATCAGATGTTCTAAGCACATATTTCTTTTCAAAGTACATTTCTTCCATATCTTTATAACCTCACACCTATTTTATCATATTTAAAAGAGAAAATAAATTGAATAACTCAAAAAAGGAACTATCTAATTTAAATAGTTCCCTTCTTTATTATTAAATTGCCATTATAAGTCTTCTTTAATTGTAATAAAG
>CALCWU010000011.1 GCA_937905855.1 uncultured Mollicutes bacterium | reverse complement strand
AGCAGCATTTCTACCAACCTCAGGTCTTGCACCAGCTCCAAGTCCTCTTGTAAGCATTCTACCAATTAAAACTCTATAATCAGCCCTTGAAGCCTTTAGGTCCTGGGCATCTGTATTCATCGCAACAAATTCTACGCCCTTAACATCGTTTTCTATCATTCTATCAACAGCGTTGTTTCCACCACCGCCAATACCAATTACACGAATAGTAGGCTTATGTGCATCTAATTGATCCAATTCATCAAAAATCATTGGTAAAACCTCCCCATAATGTAGAATCAATCTCTTTATATTTTACCCTACTTTTTCGTAATTTTCAATATTAAACATAATTATTCTATTATAGAAATTTCCTCTTCCAGCTTTATACCAAATTTCTCCATTGCTTTTTCCTTGGCAAGCCTTATAAGCTTATAAGCATCCTTAAATTTTGCATCACCTAAATTTATAATTATATTTGCATGCTTATTAGAAAATGCAGCATCATTAATTTGATATCCTCTTAAATTCAACTCAGAAATTACACGCCAAGCCTTAACAAGCTGATTATTTTTAAAAATAGAACCTATTGACAAATTATTTGGCAGTTTTTTCCTTCTTATTTCCAAATTTCTTTTTATCTTTTCTTCAATGTTTATGCCACATACCTTCTTTAATGCGGCACCAATGATTATACCCTCTATATCTTTAAATATGCTATATCGATAAGAAAATAAGGGATTATCATTATAAAACCTCGTTATTTTACCTGCCTTATTTAAAAAGTCAACATACAAAATATGTTCACCAATATTTTTTTCAAATGCACCAGCATTATTAAAAATGGCTCCGCCTATAAGTCCGGGAATTCCTACCAAAAAGCTATAATCATATCCCTTTTTATAAATATCTAGGACAAAATTAGTTGTCGGATAAAAAGCACTTACATAAATTGAATCGCTTAAAATTTGGTAATTATATTTCATTTTTGTTAATTTTATAATTTTTCCATTATATTCTTCATTAATTAAAGTATTACTTCCTCCACCAATCACTGCATATTTAATCTTTTTCTTGTTGTAATCTAAATATATATCTAAAAGCTCCTGATAGGTTGTAGGATATATAACATTAAAATTACCCTTATTTCCAAAAGTAGTTATACTATTCATTTAAAGCTCCCTTAATTAATCTTGAAATTTTATAAGCACTATCATTAATTATTAATGATTCATCATAGGTATTTAAAACATTACCTAGTTTTAATAATCTATTAACACTAAAATCATCCTCTAAAATATAATTTGCCAAATTATGATCACTTAAATATTTAGCATTTTTAATTTGATGATTTCTTTTCGTTTTCGAAGATGGAATAAAAATTGCCTTTTTCCTCATACCTAAAATTTCACAAATACTTCCTCCACCAGCTCTTGATATGACCAAGCTTGAGCTATAAATTAATGATGGTAGGTCATCAACATATTTATAATAAACAATTTTAGGATTATTGATTTCATAATTTTTAGAAACAAAAACAATTTCTTCATTTTCTTTTTTTACTACAGCAAGCTTTTCGGCAACATCTCTCATAAATTTAGATCCAAGTGAGCCGCCAAGAATTAATATTCTTCTTTTACTAGTTTTATATTTTAGCTTATCAATCTTTCTTTCAACAGTTGGATTGAAGGTATAAAGATAATTTTTACGCATTTTTTTATATTTAAATGCTAAACATACATACAAAGCTTTGTTTCTAAACAAAATATTTGTAATTCCCATAACAACATTTTCTTCTAACAATATATATTCTCTTTTTTTAGCTCTACATGCTAAAAGAGCAGGAATTGAAACAAATCCTCCACTACTTACAACAAAATCAAAATTAAGCTTTTTAATTTTTTTAAATTCTCTTTGGTAATCAATTAAGTTATTTAAATTAATTCCTAAAAAATTAATATTATGTTTTTGACATATTTCTTCTTCAATATTACCTTTAAGTCCTACATATAATACTTCCTCTTTATCGAAATATTTAATTATTTCAATTAAAGGATAAATGTGTCCAGCTGTTTTTCCACCTGTAAATATTATCATTTTCCTAATCACCAATCAAAATATATGTCATAGAAAATAAAATAATTACAAAATTTAAAATCAGCAAAAAAAAAGCCAAGGCTAAAATCCTTGGCATTAAATTAAATAAGCATACTAATTATAAGGGCAATATAAGATAAAATAGATACAACAAAGGAAATCATTGCCGCTAAATTCCATTTTTTCAAATGATGAATTACCGCTAAATTGTTTTTTCTAACATTTTGATAGTCAAATAAAACATTTAATAGATATTGCTCAACATCCTCATTACATTTTAAATATGTCTCGGAATTTATTCTTTGTAATCTCTTATGTAATAGTCCTAGCATAATGAAAACAATGGAAACTATCATTGCTAGAAAAACAACACTAATAAGCGTAATTTGTAAAATATATTTCACCCTATTAGTATCTAATTTTATTTTTAAATCTAATATATTTAGGGAAGCAATTAATAAGAATATATTTAAAACTAAATTAATTGCTAAACCAAATTCATATTTTGTTACATCCCTTGAAGACTGTTTAATATCACTTTTAGCTAAATCTAAAGCTTCTCTTAGGTTTTCTAGTCTTTCCATAATTATTCTCCTTGAAAATACTTTTTTATCGTCTATGACAATTATATCATTTATTATTATTGTTTTAAAGAGATTAATTCGAAAAATAAAGATAAAAGGACAAATTTTTGTCCTTTTACTAATTATTAGTTTTCTTTATTTCTACCTAAATACTTGTCTAATTCCTTTTTCATATTATCAGGCATAGTCTTTGGAATAGGTAAAATTACACTATTAGCCATCTTTGTAGCAAATGCTTCAATAAATTCACATGTCTTATAATAATTGTCCTCATCAAGGAAATCAATTACATCTAATCTTGAGTGAATTCTTGCCCCACCCATAGGTGAAATTCTAGCAAAGGAAATAGCAGGAACACATTTATCAGCAAATGGTGTAGAATCTGATGAATAAACACCTTGCTTAGCTCTAATGGCAAAGCCAACCTCTTTTCCTAGGGCATTAATGATTTCAACACCACTATTTTCAGTTGTGCAGCAAGCAATATCGTATCCTAAAACAACACCAGTCATATCAACATTAATATTTAAAACATAATCTTTTAATTCAGCCTCATGAGCCTTAACATAGGCCTTTGATCCTAAAAGTCCCATTTCCTCGCTACCACACCAAATAAATTTAAGGGTACGGCTTGGTTTATGATCCATAAAATAATTAAATAACTCTAAAATTGTTGTACTACCAGTTCCGTTATCATAAGCACCTGTTGAAAATCTTACAGAATCATAATGAGCAGTAAAGGCGATAACCTCATTCTTCTTATCGCTACCCTCAATAGTCGCAATAACATTATGGCTTTCTGATTGAAGCTCTTGCTCAATAAGAGTTAATCTAACCTTAGTTGGATTTGTTAAAACAAGCTTATGAGCATCTAAAATACGCATTGTTACACCAGGAATTTTACCATTACTATAATGACGCTCTCTTAATTTTCTTTCCTCTAAATCAGTATTACTTGGATCATCATAAATAGTTCCAAACATACTTACAAAGCCAGCTACCTTCTTATCCACTAGTTTTTTATATAAATCATAGCCCATTCCACCATTAATTAGGACAATTTTTCCTTCAACATCTAATAAATTAATATCAGAGCCATCCTCAATATATTTAAAATCTGCAGTTATTCCATCCTTAGGAGTACTTCCACTCATTCCATAGCCTGTTACAACATATTCTTTATATTCTGGCTCTAAAACCTCAAATTTAGCAACCTCAACAAGTGGTGTATCAACTAAAAATCCTTCCATAGTTGGAACAATTCCACGTTTCTTTACTTCTTCAATAATTTGGTTAGCACAATTTAATTCCTTTTTTGTACCACCAGTTCTTTCATAGCTAATTTTCTTTAAAAAATCAAATGTATTATAGTTCATAATATAACCTCCATAAGCATATTATATCGCAAATAAAAATTAACGCAAATAATATGCATTAGAAAATTGTAACATCAATTATATCACAAAATTTAATTTTGATTTTATCCTTAAATATTAATACCTGATTAATGTCATCTATTTCTTTTAGAAAATCAATTTTTTCTTTATAATTACATTCTTCGTTATAAAAAATAATTTGACATTTTTTATCTAAGTTGCTCTTTAAATAATTTAAATTAGCCCTAATTTCTTCTTCCTTATCAGATGCTAGATATCTTCTTTTATCACTATGCTTTTGCGCACTATTTATTTTTTCTGCAAAGCCACTTAAGGCAGCAAATGGTGAAAATTGAGCTGCTCGCGCTGAAATAGGCATTCTTTTATGCGCAATAAACTCATGCTTAATATTAATAATATCCTCATTCATGCCTTATGTCCTCCAATTTGACTATTCCTTTCAATAGTGGTGGCGCCATCCTCTAAATCAATACCTCTAATAACTGCATTCTTTCCATATTTTTTCTTTAAATTATTAATTGTTTTTTGCTTAGCCTCTTCTTTTTCGTTTTGCTTTTCTAAAGCAATTAGCTCCTCATTACTAGTAAATAAATCTAGCTGTCTATATTCCTTAGGCATTTTATCCTTGCTTATAACATTAGCACTTATATTTAATCTTCTAATATATAGCTTCTTATCTACTACATTATTGAAGGTATCAACAAAAGCTTTAGAGATTAATTTACTAAGGGCTGTATATTCATTAAGCCTAATGCTTTTATGAATGCCTTTAGGTACATTTCTTCCATATCTATCGACTTCTATTTCACCATCAAAATTTTTAGCAATAGTATCATCAGTAAGATTACTAACATCATAGCCAATGCTTAAGAAAAGGTTATTTGTCACTAAATTCTTTTTAGTTAATTCAAGCGCTAAATCATTAGCCATTTCCTTTAAAACAATCAAGCTTTTATCATAGCCATAATTACAATGTAAAACCTGTCCCATACCTATGCTATTATTTTGCGGACGATATTTTTTAATATCCTTCATTGTTGTTGCTTCAACACCAAAGGCATGATCTATTAAGAGCTCCGCATTTACACCAAACTCATTAAATAATCTATCCTCTCCTTCTTTAGTTAAAGAATAAGAGGCAATATCCTTCATTGTATATAATCCTATATTATTAAGCCTTTTAGCATAGCCACCACCAACTCGCCAAAAATCGGTTAAAGGCTTATGTTCCCAAAGAAGCTTTTTATAACGCATTTCATCCAAAAAAGCAATTTTTTCTGGCTTGTCAATATGCTTTGCTACAATATCCATAGCTACCTTAGCTAAATAAAGATTAGTTCCAATTCCTGCAGTGGCAGTAATATTAAAGGCATTCTTAATATCATTTAAAATTTTTTTAATTATTTCCACAGGACCTGCTTTATACATTTTAAAATAATTAGAATAGTCAATAAAGACCTCATCAATTGAATATACTAAAATATCCTCAGGAGCAAAATATTTTAGATATATTTTATAAATGCTAGTACTTATTTCTAAATATTTAGCCATTTGGGGTGTGGCAATCACAAAATCAATAGCTAGCTTATTATTTTTATTAAGCTCATCTAAATAAATTGATTTTTCCATCAATGGCTGATATCTATTCTTTCTAAGACGTTCATAATTTAATTTATTAATAATTTGTTTAACCTCAAAGAGCCTAGCTCTACTTGGTACACCCAATTTTTTTATTGCTGGGCTAGCAGCAAGACAAATCGTTTTATCTGTTCTACTTTCATCGGCCACAACTAAATTTGAATTTAGAGGATCAAGTTTGCGATAAACACATTCAACGGAAGCGTAAAATGATTTTAAATCGATACAAATATAAATATTATTCATCACTTCATCCTCCTTACAATTAAATTATACTACTTATTTTGACATTATTTATGTCAATTAAAGAAAAAGAGTAGAATTTCTACTCCTTAACATACAACTGAAAAATAATTTTTTTCATCATCGTTTATAAATTTAAAATCTTTAGCTCCATAATCCTTTAGTGAATAAGCAAAGCCTTGATTCTTCTCATCACCAACAAGGGACTGCATAACAATTTTTGCAATTATTAAATTAAAATCATCAGAACTACCAAAATTAAATAATAAATTAAGAATATCCATTAATTCTTTTGTTTCAGAATTATTTAAATTATTAAGCTTAAATTCAATAGGAGCTAATTCATAGGCAAAGCTGTTAGCGGTTTTCGTAACACTAAATGTAGATGAAACATATAAATCATCTGGTATATATTTCTTTAAATATTTCAATAAGCTAGGTAATTTGCTCTTTAATTCTTTAATATCAAGCTTAAAGACAATATTCATATTTGCATTACCATTATTAACATTAGAAATTTCTATTTGCTTAATTTCAATAGGAATCTCATTAGATGCAATTGTTATTTTACCATCTGCATTTTCTTTAATAGTTTCATCAGCAAGACAGGCAAGCTCACGATCAGTAAGTTTAATAATTGTCTTCATCTTTGAATTAAGCTTAGATAAATCAAGCTTTAAGCCATCAGCCTTTGTATAGCTTAGAGTATCATTAAAAGATAAATTAATTTTGTCCTTAATATTTACCTTATCTTCGCCTGTATAAGCATTAGGACAAAGCTCTTCCTCATCTACCTTTGTATTAAGTTTTTTTAATTCAGTAGGAGTATTGAATAAATCAATATTATACGTTTTACGAACATAAACATATGATCCTACTGCTGCTACACCTAAAATTGCAACTAACGTAATAATAAAAATCAATAATCTTTTAATCAACTTCATATTCTAACACCTCACAACTATATTTTACCATTTTTTTAAATTTATAATACTATTTTTTTCGATATTCAATAAATTTTTACAATAATTTAAAATATCATTAAAATTATCTGTATTTAAAATCTTTTCGTCATTTAAATAAGTATTATAGAATGATAAAACATAACCATCCTTGTCGTTATCGTGCATTCTAATTAGAGTAGGATTAACATTACCAAAAATTTCGCATTCCACTAGCGAAAGTCTTGGTAAAACCTCCATTAGAGCTTTAGCTGGATACCAGCGTCTACCAAGATAAGCTAATTTTTTTGAAATGAATTTAGATTTTGCAAAAACTAAGCCATATTGATTGCAAATATAGGTATCTGGTGCCGTAAAATAAAGATTTTCATTATTATTAG
>CALCWU010000010.1 GCA_937905855.1 uncultured Mollicutes bacterium | reverse complement strand
TTTGTGGAAATACTAATAAATATACATTTAAGGCAATTGCACCTTCTGGTGCTCCTACTATTGCTCAAGCATATTTGGAGGATAATAAAGGAAACAAAAATATTTCCTATAGTGTTGATAGAATAAGTAATTTAACGCTTTTGCAGGAAGCATTCACTAAAGATGATTATGATATAATTTATGCTCCTATTAATCTAGGTGTAAAATTTTATAATAATGATAAAAAATATAGGCTTTTAGCAGGCTTAACCTGGGGAAATTTATATTTTGCTTCTGCTAAACCTGGTCTTGATATTTCTGATTTAAATGATAATGATTTGTATTTGTTTGGTAAAGGTAGTATTACAGAATTTATTGTTAATGAGATTTTTGAAAAATATAATATTAATCCTAAATCAGTAACTTATCTTGCTTCAACGGCAGAAACTACAAACTATTTGGCTAAGGATAATAATGCTATTTGCTTAATTGCTGAGCCATCACTTAGTACTATTAGCAGTAAGCTTAATAAAATGAATGTCACAATAAATAGAATTGATGTTCAAGCATTATGGAAATGTATACATAATTATGATTATCCCCAAGCTGCAGTTTTTGTTAAAACTAATCTATTTAATGATATTAAGACGATTAGTAGTTTATATAGTGCATTAGAAGAATCTGTTTCATTTTGCAATAGTGATTATGCAGGTGTTGCTGAAATTTCAAATAAATTATCATATGGATTACCAGATGAAAATATTTTAGCAAAGGCTATACCTGCTAGTAACATTAAGCTTGTTAGGGCGTCTTTGTGTAATGAATCGGTAAATAGTCTTTTGAAAATTATGAATATTGAGGCTCTTGATGAAGAATTCTTTGCATTCTAAGAGATATCTTAAGCTTTTAAGTGTTGTTTCTAGCATTATAATTATTTATTTAATTATGCTAACAATATATAAAACTAAAAATAATTTACTTGTTTTTCCAAGTCCTAATTTAATCTTTAAACAATTCTTTAATCTTCTTTTAAAATTTAACACCTACAATTTAATTTTATTTACTATTTTAAGACTATTGTTATCATTAATAGTGAGTTTATTTATTGGTGTTGCTTTAGGAATTTTAGCATATATTTTTCCTTTGTTTAGGTTTTTTATAAAACCATTCATAACGATTCTTAGATGTATACCTGTCGTGGTTTTATTAATATTTTTCTTAATGCTTTCAAGTATTAAATTAACACCTATGCTTATGGTCTGTTTTGTTTTAATTCCTCTATTTTATGAGGTAACAATAAACGGAGCTTTAAATATTGATAGTGAATTATTAGATGTTTGGAGAGTAGAATGTGGCATAACATTCAAAGGAATTTTTAAAATTTTATTGCCACTTATATTTAATAATATTTATCAAGCACTAATAGAAGCAATTGGTTTAGGATTTAAGGTTCTTATTATGGGTGAATATATGACATCCTCACCTAATTCAATTGGTAATGTTATTATAAATAGTGCTCATAATTTGGAATATGATTTAGTGTATGCTTGGTGTATCATTTTGGTAATTCTAGTTTTAATTATCGAGCTTATTCCTAAATTAATAAAAAAGAAATCGTAACGAAAAATCATCTATTATCATAAAATGGTAGTAGGTGATTTTTTATGGAATTAATTGTGGCGCTTGTTACGCCGTTTAAGGATGGTAGGATAGATTATTTAAGTCTTGATAATTT
>CALCWU010000009.1 GCA_937905855.1 uncultured Mollicutes bacterium | reverse complement strand
TCACCACCCATGCCGGCAATAATCGTCGTATCAAAATCAAATTTAACATTTTCAAAGCCATTAGAAAGAATAGTGGTTATCTTATCCTCTAAATTATTAGCAATAATATTTTTTAATGCTGAATTTAAAGGCATTTGATTTACGTCACAAGCATATGCATAAAGAACATTATATTTTAAAACAGCTGTGATTGAGATTAACCCATGATCACAGCCAATATCTGCCAAGCATTTGCTATCCTTTGCCAAGGATGCAAGTAACTCTATTCTTTTCATTATGAACGCTTAGTCATAAAATCCTTTAATTTACGTGAACGAGCAGGATGCTTTAGCTTACGTAAGGCCTTAGCTTCAATTTGTCTAATACGTTCTCTTGTAACACCAAATTCTTTACCAACCTCTTCAAGTGTACGCATTCTACCATCTAAAAGACCAAATCTAAGTCTCAATACTCTTTCCTCACGATCAGTTAGAGTAGATAATACCTCATCAAGTTCCTCACGAAGCTTAACCTTAGCAGTATACTCGTAAGGGTCAAGGGCACTAGGGTCAGAAATGAAATCGCCAAGTGAAGAATCCTCCTCCTCACCTACAGGTGATTCCAAACTAATCGGCTCTTGTTGAATTTTTTGAATTTGCTGAACCTTTTCAACAGAAATACCCATTCTATCAGCAATTTCTTCGATTGTAGGCTCTCTTAATAATTCTTGAATTAATTGACGTTGAACACGATGAAGCTTATTTATTGTTTCAACCATATGAACAGGGATTCTTATTGTTCTAGCTTGATCGGCAACGGCACGAGTTATAGCCTGACGTATCCACCAAGTTGCATAAGTTGAAAACTTAAAGCCCTTGTTATAATCAAACTTATCAACTGCCTTCATAAGTCCCATATTTCCTTCTTGAATTAAATCAAGGAAATGAAGTCCACGACTAGTATATTTTTTAGCAATTGAAACAACAAGACGTAAATTAGCCTGAACAAGCTTATCCTTGGCAATTTCGGCCTTATCAACCATTGCCTTTAGCTCATCATATTCATCTTTATTTTCTTCTGTTCTTTCTCCAAGCTTTTCAAGCTTAGCCTTGGCCTCTCTACCTTTTACTACGGTAATAGCATATTCTGTTTCTTCTTCATTTGTTAATAGGGTTACCTTTCCTATTTCCTTTAAATACATTCTAACTGGATCGTCGACCTTTACTGATGGAGGAAGAGTATCAAAATTCTCTAAATCAAATTCTTCCTCATCTTCAATAATTTTAGGCTCCTTATCATCGCTAGGAAAGTCCTCTTCAACACCTTCAGGATCCTCATCAGCTAAAACATCTATAGAATTTTTAGCAAGCTCTGCTTCAATTTTTTCATATTCTTCACTATCCTCTGAAAAATATTTGCATAAATCTTTAGCAAAAACATACCCATTATTTTGTTTTCCTAAATTAATTAATTCATTTAATGCTGTTTCAAAATCCATATTATTTTCCTACTTTCCTAAATTTACATTAATTAATTGCTTACAAGCACGTTCAAATCTGGTACTTCTAGTAAGAATGTCTACCATTTTTTGAACATTATCAATATGAGCTTCACCTATTTGCTCATTTTCATTTTTGCATTCTTTAAGCTTAAAAGCATAATTAAGTTTAATTATCTTAATAATTAATTCATTAAAATCATTGTCAGAGAATTCTTGACTATCTTTATTTGGATTACCATTATATATACTTTGAAAGTATAAATAAGAATTCATTGTGTCTTTATTATCTAAAATATATTCTTCAAATTTTTCATTTGTAAATATATCATAGCGATTATAGTAGCCGTCAATGAGCTGATACCAAACATTGGCAAAATCATTTCCTAAAAATTGCATCAAATCATATTCATCAATTTTAGCATCAACATATTTAGCATATTTTATATTCTTAAAACAATATTCTAAAACCAAAGCCTTAATACTATCAGATTTAGGATAATTGCTAGCCTCTAATTTATTTTCATTAGTTTTTTTATTATCAGGAATATATTCGACATATTTTTGGGTCGTAGCTGTATTACAATATTTTCTGTAATCAGCTTTAACAGCCTCAACTGATACATTAAGACTAGTAGCAAGCTTACCTAAATAAATCTCAGCAGTTGATTCTGAATTTGCTCTTAATAGCATTTCAAATATTTCATTCTTCATAGCCACAACTTCATTAAAATCATTTAAATTATGAAATTTAATGGCATATCTAAATAAAAATTCAATTGCATCAAGCTGATTCTCATTAAAATATTTTTGATAAGCTAATTCACCATATTTACGTACATATTCATCAGGGTCAAGACTATCTGGTAGCATAACAATATGTATTTGCATACCATTTTGTTCAAGAAGATTAATAGCTCTTTTTGAAGCAGTAAGACCAGCCTTATCACCATCATAGCATAGAACAATATTATTGGTAAATTTCTTTAAAATTCTAACGTGATCAGCTGTTAGTGCTGTTCCCATTGAGCAAACAGCCTCGTTAAATCCAGCCTTAACAGATGCAAAAACATCCATAAAGCCTTCATGAAGTATAACTCTATTAGCTTTAGTTATTGCTAGTTGAGCCTTATCAAGATTATATAATACCTCGCTTTTGTTAAAAATTAAGCTTTCAGGTGAATTTATATATTTAGGCTGGGCTTTATCCTCATAGTATATTCTTCCTGAAAAACCAACAACATTACCATTTATATCCTTGATTGGAAACATTACTCTCTTAATAAACATATCATAGCTATTAGTAACATTACTTCTAATAAGTCCAATAGCTTTCATATCAATATCTAAAAAGTTAGCATCCTTCAATGTTTGATAAAGGCTATCCATTTTTGCTGGAGCCAAACCAATATCAAACATTTTTATTGTCTGGTCATCAATTCCTCTTTTATGCAAATATTCAATAGCAATTTGCCCACTTTCAGTTTTCAATAAATTTCTTTTGTAGAATTCTTTGGCTAAATTGGTAATTTCATAATATTTTGCATAATTTTTAGTATTTTCAGTTGTATTTGTACTATGATACTCAAGACCTGCTTTTTTCGCAAGGATTTCTAAAGCTTCTTTAAATGTTATGTGCTTTAAATCCATTAAAAATTGTGCAGGATTGCCACCCTTATGACAACTAAAGCAATGTGCAAGCTTTTTTTCAACAGAAACTGTAAATGACGGAGTTTTTTCTTGGTGAAATGGACATAATCCCGAATAATTTTTACCTTTTTTAGTAAGCTGTACATATTCACCAACTAATGCAACTATGTCAGTTTTTTCAAATATTTCTTCTATAGTTGGATTCGCCATTATATACCTCCCAAATTAAAGCTTCATTTTATTATGAATAAATGGAATAACCTCTTCTACCTTCAACGTAATTTGCTCCATTGTATCACGATCACGAAGTGTAACCGTACCTTCATTCAAGGTATTATCATCAACAGTTAAGCAATAAGGAGTACCAATTGCATCCTGACGACGATATCTCTTACCAATATTTGCAGTTTCATCATAAACAGTACTAAATTCTTCACTAAGAATTTGTTCAATTTCACGTGCCTTTTGGCTATGAAGTTTCTTCATTAAAGGTAGTACAGCTACCTTGTATGGTGCAAGTGCTGGATGTAGGTGTAAAACTACACGACTATCATGTTCAAGCTCTTGTTCCTCATAAGCACTGAATAATACAGTTAGTAAGCATCTTTCAACACCTAGT
>CALCWU010000008.1 GCA_937905855.1 uncultured Mollicutes bacterium | reverse complement strand
TTGAAAATAAGCTTTTTGCTACCTTAAACACCTTCAATAGACGTCTAACAATAAATAATTGTGAATTTGTTTTAGTAGATACCATAGGCTTTGTTTCAAAGCTTCCTCATGATCTAATAAATTCCTTTAAAACAACCTTAAAGGAAATTCAAAGTGCTGATTATATTCTTCACATTGTAGATATTTCTTCACGTTATTTTTTAGAACAAATCAATATTACAAATAAGGTTTTAAATGACATTGGTGTAAAGGGAATACCTATGCTTTATGTCTTAAACAAATATGATATGTATGATGATCAAAATACTCAAATTGTTGGTATAGATAATTTACCATTTTCAAATAAATCACTACTTAATATTGAAGTCCTTGTTGATAAAATTTACGAGCATATAAAGCCAAACACAAAATATATTAAGCTGCTCATTCCTTATAGTGAAGCTAAGATATTAAATTATTTAATCGAAAACACTAATATTTATAAAAAAGAATATAGTGATAATGGAACCTATCTGGAGTTAGAAATTGCTGCTAAGGATTATAAACTTGTTGAAATGTATGAAATAGATAATATCACATCATAAGAAAAGCCGTCAAAAATAATGACGACTTTTTTCTATTCTTCTACATTTAAATAAGCCTTAATAATATTTTTTACATTATTAAAGTTATGTTCCTTACATACCTGATCCTTTATTCTGGCACTTCCAGGCATACCCTTTAAATACCAACCAACATGACTTCTCATCTCAAGCATTGCAAGATGCTCACCCTTTAGCTTTAATAATCGATCATATTGAAGCATTATTATATCATATATTTCTTTTTTTGTAGGCTTATCGATGATTTTACCATCATTAAAATAGGCATTCAGCTCTCTAAAAATAAAAGGATTGCCAAGAGCACCTCTACCTATAGCAATAGCATCACAATTTGTTTCTTCAAACATTCTTTTGGCAGAAGCTATATCAACAACATCACCATTTCCAATTACAGGAATGCTTACTGCTTCCTTTACTTTTTTAATCCATTCGATATGAGCACTTCCACTATAAAATTCTGAACGACATCTAGCATGAACACATATAGCACTAGCTCCAGCCTTTTCAATCATCTTGGCATTTTCAATAACATTAATATGATCTAAATCCCAACCAAGTCTTACCTTTACTGTCACAGGCTTTTTCACAGCAGAAACTACAGCCTTCGTAATTTCATATACATTATTAGGATCAACTAGTAGGCTAGCACCAGCATGAGCCTTTTTCGCTACCTTATTAACAGGACATCCCATATTTATATCAATGATATCAGCCTGAGAATTATTATCAATAAATTTAGCTGCATTAACAAGCGTCTCAATGTCGCCACCAAATATTTGCATACTTATTGGATGTTCATTATTGCCAACTCTTGTCATATTCAAGGTTTTGGCATTTTGATAGGAAATAGCCTTATCGCTAACCATTTCGCATACAACTAGACCTGCGCCCATTTCCTTACAAATTGTTCTAAAGGCCTCATTACAAATTCCCGCCATTGGGGCTAAAACCAAATTATTTTTAATTTCAATATCTCTAATTTTAAAACTCATATTTATCTAATAATGGCTTGATTTCTTTTATAGGTAAACCTATTACATTAGCCAATTCTCCTTCATATTTTAAAACTAAGCTTTTACCAATGCCTTGAATTGCATAAGCTCCTGCTTTGCCAAAGCATTCCTTAGTTTTTATATAATCATAAATCATTTCATCACTTAACTCTTTAAAATAAACTAGTGTTTTTACATAAAAATTAATCATTTCACTTTGATGAAGAATACATACTCCTGAAATTACCTCATGAGCCTTACCACTAAAGCTCTTAAGCATTTTATAGGCATCAAGCTCATCCTTAGGCTTACCATAACAAATATTATTTAAGCATACAGTCGTATCGCACCCTAGGATAACATCATTAAGATGATTCTTTTTTATTTCAAAGGCTTTCTTATAGCTAGTATTTAAAACATTAGTATACACATCAAGCTCATTTGAAAAGCTTTCATCAATTTCTGCAGGTTCAATTAAAAAATCATAACCTTCATTTTTTAATATTTCAATTCTTCTTGGTGAAGAACTAGCTAAAACTAATTTCATTTTTCTTACATCCTTTTCTAACAATCTAAATAATTATAACAAATATCTATCCCTCATTCAAGAATATTTAATGTAAATAACAAAAAATGACATAATAAACTTTACCGATTTTATAAAATAATTCTTGAGGTGAAAATATGAAAAAAAGTATTCAAAAACTGATGATTATATTATACATAGGCATTTCTTATTTGCATTTAAATGATGCACTATCATTATATCCATTTACCTTATTAGGAATTTCCTTATTATTTATAAATCCTCTTTATTCATTAATTCTTATAATTCCTATAATCAAATTAAATATCTATGGCAAAGCCTATTTATTAGGATTAATGATATCAATATTTTTAATTAAATATGTTGTTCATAAAAAGAAATTATTCATCATTTTAATACTTATTATTTATACCACCCTATTCTTTTATATTAGACGCTTTTACATTCTAAACATCTGGTATAATTTAAGCTTTTATCTTTGTGCATTAATTTTAAACACCACTATTTTATATTTAACAAACATAAGTAATGATACCAAGACAATTCTTGATGAACGCCTGATATATTTAGTTAATTTATTGATAATTTTTGCAATTTTATTAATAAACAAGCCTAAATATTATAGCTATCATTTATTATTTTTAACATTTTTTATAACCAAGTATTCAGGCTATTATAACTTAATTCTAATCCCCTTTGTTTATTTTTTTAATAAGGCATATACAATAGAATTTAGCTTATATTTAATTTTAATGAACTATAAATCTATTCTACTATCATTATCATCACTAATAATATATTATGGCTTAAATAAGCCTAAATTAAGCATATATGACCTGGTATTTATTCTTATTTTTTTAGTAATCAACATAATTTACCAAAAAGTTTCATCAAGAAAAGTTACTATAGAATCTAATAATATACTAGCAAGTGATTTTAAGGATTATTTAAATATCTTGGATATCTTATTTATCACCAAAAAGGGTAATGAAGAAAAATTACATAAAATCAAAAAAGAAATTGAAGAAAATTATTGTAAAAATTGTCATCTTAAAAATGAATGCATGACAAATGCTGGCATTCATTATTCATTCATAAAGGGTAGTGTTCTTTATAATAATGGCAATTATTTAAATTGCCCCCATTATTCAAAATTCACTAAAATTGATAACGGCAACTACTTAAATTATTATTCACATGAAGCCTTAAAAAATCTATTTTATTCTTATCAAAATGATACTAAATTTTTAGACAATATTTATGATAGATATAACAAGTTATTTTATTTACTAAATAAAGATAAAATCAAATATCAAAATTTTATTCCCTCTTATTATACCCTAAGCTTTAAAATTGAAATTTTTGATGATCCAAATATCATTTTAGGCTATTTAAAAAAAATGATGAATTTTGTATTTCAAAGGTCATTTATTTATAAGCTTGAAAACAAGTCATCATCGTTCTTTTTAACAATAAAGGAAAAGCCAAATATAAAGATAACCTATGCAACTGCTATTTTAAATAAGCATAACAATTCTATAAGTGGTGATAATTATCTTATAAAAAAATGCTTTGACTCGAGAACTATTTTGCGTTAAGTGATGGTATGGGTAGTGGTATTGATGCCTACAATTCTTCTAAAGAAATTTTAAGTATTTTATCAAATATGCTTAATTATCATTTTTCCACAAAAACAATGCTTAATTTTTTAAGCTACATATATGAAATAAAAGGAAATTATGAATCCTATGCAACTCTTGATTTATTAGAAATAAATGAAATTACCAAAGTGGCTTCTCTTTTCAAGCTTGGTTCGGCCTCAACACTTTTATTTTCTGATATCGATAAAATCTATGAAAATTCTTCTTTACCATTAGATTATACCGATTTAATTGATTCATTTGCAATTAACTTAAAAACAAATGATATTATTTTATTACTGACAGATGGTTTTACAGATTATTTAAGCTATCAAGAAATAAAAGAAATCATTTATAATAACAAATTTGCTTCTGCTAGTTTAATTGCTGATATGCTTTGTAATAAAATCAAGCAAAACAATAAAGTATTAAATGATGATTGTTCCGTAATTGTCATAAAAGTAAATTGAAAGAATTAATAAAATGTGCTAAACTATAGTTTAGGGTGATGATCATATGATTAATCTAGTACGTGAATACATAAAAAAAGAAAATCTTATTTCTGATAATGAAGCAGTCGTTGTGGCGGTTAGCTGTGGTGCTGACTCAATGGCTCTTCTTGACATAATGCGACGTCTCAATTATAGGGTAATTATTGCCCATGTAAATCATCAAAAGCGAGAGCAATCAAAAATTGAAGAGGAATACATAATAGATTATGCCAATAAAAACAACTTACCAATTGAGGTTTTACATCTAGAATATAATCATAATAACAATTTTCACGATGAAGCTCACCATAAACGCTATCATTTTTTTGAAGAGGTTTTAAAGAAATATAATGCTAAATTTTTAGCTACAGCCCACCATGCTGATGATAATGCCGAAACCATTATTTTAAATATAATGCGTGGCTCTAATTTATTTGGCTATGGGGGAATTTCTGCAAAAATTGATTATAAAAATTATTCAATAATTAGACCTCTTCTTTTTTTAAGTAAGGCAGATTTAGAAAAATATGATGAGGTAAATAATGTTAAGTTTTTCCTCGATGAATCAAATTTAGAAAATGATTACAAAAGAAATCGAATTCGACATTTTATTATTCCACTTTTAAAGGATGAATGTCCTGATTACTTAAATAAAATAACCGCCTATTCAAAGCAGGTTAAGGAGGCATTTAGCTTTATAAGAAATCAAAGTATAAAATACTTGGAAAAAACTAAAAATAATATAGAGCTTCCAAGCTTTAATGACTTTGACATTGCCTTAAAAAAGGATATTATATGCTTATTACTAGAAAGATATGAAATGGATAAAAATCAAAGAATAATTGAATCCATTCTAGAAATTCTTTCAAGTGAAAAAACTACCAATTCTCTTACACTAGCAGGTAATAAAGAATTTGTAAAAAGATATAATTTAGCCTACATCATAGAAAAAAATGTTTATACAAATGACTCTGTAGAAATAAATCTTAATCAAGAAGTCATTTATAAGCAAAAATATAGGTTTTATTTCACAAAAAATATTGGAAATACTAATGCAAAATATATCAAATTATGCTATAATAGACTAGCATTTCCTTTTATGATAAGAAGTTATAAAGAAAATGATGAAATTTTAATGCCATACGGGCATAAAAAAATTAATAGACTATTCATAGATAATAAAATTCCTAAGGAAGAAAGATTAGATATTCCGGTTATAGAAATGAATAAGGAAGTTATTTGGGTATATAATTTGGCTAAGTCTAAGATGGTATTAGATATGAAGGACTGTTATGATATTTATTTTGTATGTGAGGTACTGGATATTGAAAAATGATATTGAAAAAGTAGTTTTATCTGCAAAACAAATTGAGGGTATTTGCAAAAGACTAGGTGAGCAAATTAGTCATGATTATGAAGGAAAAAATCCATTGTTTATTGGACTATTAAAGGGCTGTGAGCCATTTATAAGTGATTTATTAAAATTTGTGAGTATTTACTGTCAAATTGAGTATATGAGGGTCTCTTCATACGAAGGAACACTATCATCAGGTCATATAATTATTAAAAGTGATATTACCTGTGATTTAACTGGAAGAGATGTAATAGTTGTAGATGATATAGTTGATACTGGAAGAACTACTCTATATATTAGAGAATTACTTAAAAAGCGTGGAGCGAAAAGCGTTGCTGTATGCTGTCTACTAGATAAGCCAGAAGGTAGATTAGTTGATGTTGATGTCGAATATATTGGTGACAATATTCCTAAAGAATTTGTTGTTGGCTATGGACTTGACTATAACGAAAGATATCGTAATCTTCCTTATATTGGTATTTTAAAAGAAGAAATTTATAAATAATTAAGGAGGATTTTTCGTGCAAGATAATAACAATCAAAATGGTCGTCCAAAAAGACGCCATGATATACTTTTATATGTATTAATTGCGGTTTTAATCATTGGATTTTATTTTTTAATTCAAAGATTAATGCGTCCAGCAACAAAGGTATTAACATACAATGAATTTACTAGTGCTGTTGAAGCTGATACAATAACATCTTCTTCACTTGTTGCTTACCCAGTTGGTGGAGAAAATGAAGGTATGTTTAAAATTACTGGTCAATATAAGATTGGTGATCAAACATATCAATTTAGTGTAACCTTAACAACAACTGAAATTGAGGCTTTAAGAAATAACGATAAGCTTAAGGATAAGCTTTATCTTGGAACTCTTTCAAGCTTTAATATTTGGAATGTTATTTTAACATATCTTCCATTTATTTTGTTAATCGGCTTAATTGTTTATTCAATGAAAAATATGGGTGGTGGCAATAATAAAGCCTTTGATTTTGGAAAAAGCACTGCTCGTCTTTTAAGAGATAAAACTGTAACATTTAATGATGTTGCTGGCTGTGATGAAGAAAAGCAAGAGCTTGTTGAGCTTGTTGATTTCTTAAAAAATCCAGCTAAATATACTGAAATTGGCGCAAAAATTCCTAGAGGAGTTCTACTTTTTGGTCCACCAGGAACTGGTAAAACCCTACTTGCTAAAGCAGTAGCTGGTGAAGCAAATGTTCCATTCTTCTCTATTTCTGGATCAGATTTCGTAGAAATGTTTGTTGGTGTTGGTGCTAGCCGTGTTCGTGATTTATTTAAAACTGCTAAGCAGAATGCTCCATGTATTATCTTTATTGATGAAATTGATGCAGTAGGTCGTCAAAGAGGTGCTGGTATGGGTGGTGGCCACGATGAACGTGAACAAACCTTGAACCAACTACTTGTTGAAATGGATGGATTTGTTCCAAACTCTGGTATTATTGTAATGGCAGCAACTAACCGTCCTGACGTATTAGATCCTGCTTTGCTTCGTCCAGGTCGTTTCGATCGTCAAATAACAATTTCTAATCCTGATGTTAATGGTCGTGAAGCAATATTAAAGATTCATGCTAGAAACAAAAATCTAGATAAAAATATTCATTTAAATGAAATCGCTCAAAGAATTCCTGGCTTTAGTGGTGCTGATATTGCTAACTTATTAAATGAAGCAGCTCTTCTTGCAGCAAGAGCTAATAGAAAGGTTATAACTTTAGCTGATATTGATGAAGCAACTGATAGAGTTATGATGGGACCTGCTAAGAAATCACGTAAAATTACTGAACGTGAACGTAAATGTGTTGCCTTCCACGAAGCTGGTCACGCTGTTATAGGATTAAAGCTTGATAATGCTTCTATTGTTCAAAAGGTTACAATTATTCCTCGTGGTCAGGCTGGTGGCTATAATCTAATGATGCCTGCTGAAGAAACATATCTCGAAACTAAGCATTCATTAACTGATAGAATTACTGGTTATCTAGGTGGACGTGTCGCTGAAGAAATTGTTTTCAATGAGGTATCAACAGGTGCTTCAAATGACTTCCAAAATGCAACAAAAATTGCCAGGGCAATGGTTACAGAATATGGTATGAGTGATTTAGGTCCTGTTCAATATGAACAGCCTCAAGGTTCAGTATTCCTTGGTCGTGATTATTTAAAAGAAAAGAATTTCTCAGATCAAATTGCTTTAGAAATTGACAAAGAAACTAGAAGAATTATTGAAGAATGCTATGAAGTAGCAAGAAAGATAATTAACGAAAATAGACCTCTTCTTGATGCAATTGCAAATTACCTATTAGAAATCGAAACATTAACAAAACAAGATATTGATGAAATTAATGCTACTGGAAAGCTAAAATGGTATGATGAAAAGAAAGCAAAGCAAGAAGCTATTAAAAATGGTGATGTAGTTCCAGAAGAAAAAAAGGAGCTAGATGAAAAAGCATCTAACCTTGTTGATCAAATAAATAAATCAAACGGAGAATTACCTCACTAATGAGAATTGATAAATTTTTAAAGGTTTCAAGATTAATTAAACGCCGTACTGTAGCTAACGAAATAACGAAAAGCGAACGTATATTAGTTAATGATAAGCCTGTTAAGCCATCTTATCAATTAAAGCTTGATGATATAATAACTATTGAATTTGGTACAAAAATCATTAAAGTTAGAGTTAAATCAATAATTGATTCAACAAAAAAGGCTGATGCTTCTGAAATGTTTGAATTTATAAGCGAAGAAAAAAGAGAATTGTAAAATTCTCTTTTTATTTATCTATTTTACGATTTATATAAATGAAATTTAAATTGGTTTTAAATTCATTAAAAAGGTCATCATTACGACTACAACCAAAATTTACTGTAAGTTTTTTTTCATCATTAAGCATAAATGTATAACTGCAAAAATTTTCAGCTTCATCTATAACAAGTTCATACTCTGTCTCACAATAGCTATCAGTAAAATAAAAACAACATGAATAATCTATACCATTTATTGTTCCTATTCCCCTTAGCGTTACATATGAATCATTCCAAACAAAATCATCATCATATTCTGATAGGCCTGTCATCATATATAAATCTACGTTTTTAGGATACACCAAGATGCAATTCTTTTTCAATTCTTCCTTGCTTGCATTATACCATTTGACATTTTTAATGTGTTCAACAAATTCTTGCTCACTATTCATATCATATTGCTTAAATACAATTGCTGAATCAGAATTACAACTACAAAAAGTTAATGTTAACATAAACAAAATAATGGCTTTTAATATTCTTTTCATAATAAGTCCCGCCTCTTCAAAAATATTATATTATTATATTATATTTTCTTTTAAATTTAAATACTTCTTAAAAAAAACATCATTTTGATGTCTTAAGCAATTACCTCATATTTTAATACATTTGAAATAGTTTCACCATCTATTTGTAAGGCCTGAGGCTTTGAAAATTCAACAATTATATGATGGCCTTCTATTACCTCAACCATCTTTTTATGCTTAATATGCTCACCTTTAAATATAGATGGAAAAACAATTAGGGTTTTAATTTTTGACGAACCATATAAAACAACAGTTGAAACCTTATGCTCAATATCCATTCGATTTTGATTTGGAGCAACCATCATCCCTCCACCATAAAATCTTCCTTTCATTGTTGGAGCAAGCCATACCTTCTTATAATTCTTCTCTACTCCATCAACAATAACCTTTGCCTTTGGTGGTTTATAATGAAATAATAAACCTTTAATTGCTATTTTCGTATAATTAACTGGTTCATTTGTTCTTTGCTGAAGAATATCTCCTCTTTCACAGCAATAACCATCAATTCCAAACCCTATACCATCAATAAAATAATATTTCTTATCATTAACAATAACAGTAGGTAAATTTTCTAAATATTCATTAATTAATACAAGTTCATCACTTGCTTTATCCTTTATATCATTATAAAAATCATTTCCCGTACCACTTGAATAAAAATAAACATTATAGCTTGGCTTTTTACCATTAATTTTATTAATAAAATGATTTAATGTTCCATCACCACCAACAAGAAAAACCTCGTCATCCTCAGTTAGAGATTTAAGCTTACTTTCATATAAATCGTCCTCAAGAACATTAAGCATCTCTACATCTTCCTGTAGTTTGTGTTTTAATTCTTCTATCTTATCTCTATTTTTACCATTATGTGAGCTTGGGTTATAAAATATATACTTCATTTATTTTTCCTCCATCTTTTCTTTAACAATTTCTGAAATTTCTGCTGTATTTAAATCCTTTATTTGTTCATAATTGATTACGTCAATTTTTATATTTACCTTAGTTCTTTTCCAAGGAAAATTTTTATGTATTTTATCGAAATTTGTTAATGTACAAACAACAATAGGCACACAAGACTTTAACGCTATCTTAAAGCAACCACTTTTAAATGGTAATAGCTCGGGATTATGATTTCTTGTTCCTTCAGGGCTCACACCAACTGAATAGCCCTTTTGAGTTATAAAATCACTAGCCTTATTAATTGTTTTAATTGCTTCTCTAGCATTTTCACGATCAATAGGTAAAAAGCAATTACGCATCATATAACGATTGGCCACAGGAATATTGAAATTTTCAGGTTTAGATATTTGAACAATTTTCCATTTAGCAAATTTATAGCTAATAATCATTGGATCAAATCTTGAACGATGATTATAAACAAATAAGCAAGGTTTATTTGGCACCTTATCCTTACCATCAATTTTCACCTTTACTCTACCATAATCGCTTAGTACCTCTAATGATAAATTAAATACAAGTCGATAGAAAGGATTTAAGCTTTCATATTCCTTTTTCTTTATCGTAAGTGAAGAAATCACTAAAAATAAAAAATACAAAGCTATTAAGCCTATATATGAACAAATAAAGGTAAGAATTGGAATGTAAATCATATACCATTTATTAATTCCTACAAGGCAAGAAATTAAAAAAGCTATTACAATGCTTAATGCTATATTAATTTTTTTAATCACAAAAATCACCAACTAACATCATACAAATTGTTAAGTATATTATACACAATTATTGTCAAAAAATAAAGAAAAAACACACAAATTGTGTGCTTTTGTCATTTAGTGTTTAACAGAAAATCCTCTTCAAGTAAAATCATCGCTCTAAAAATATCATGCTTGGATATAACTTTAGGGTAATCAGTCATATGTTTATTATTCATTGTTTGTTCGCTTATTTTATTAAGTAATGATGTTTTCATTTTCAAATCAATGAGCTTGATTGGATAACGATTATCCTTTAAAAAATCATAAGCTCTATACATATCATTACTTTTTTCAATAATTAAATTAACCAATATTCCAAATGGCAAGGCTTCATTTTCCAAATTAAGGATACCATAATCATCTATTTGATTTATAGCTTCGCAAATGGAACCGGCAAGACCATTATAAAATTCTTTATTTATTAAAATAAATACATAGCCCATAAGAACAATTGAATCTAAAATTAGCTTATGAGTATGGCCATTCTTTTTAAAGCTATCTAAAGCCATTTTACCACTAGTAAAAACATCTCTATTTATTTGTGATAAAATCGTAGTAGCAAGTCGATCCTCGTATGTTAATTCCATACCTCTTGATTTAAATAAAATTTCATAGCTCTTGCTGAAAATATAGCCAACTCCTAAATGAAAATACATATAAGGGGCATTTATTATAATATCGTCATTAATAAATGTGTGCTTAACAATATTCTTTATAAAATAGGGAATTCCTTCAATATAAGCGACATCGCTAACAGCAGCTGGTGTTGAAGAAATTGTTGGAAATGTAAAAACTGGCTTATTAAGCTCATAGCCTAACATTTTAACAGTATCAATTGCCTTTCCACCACCAATAGCAAAAAGAACATCAGAGCTTTCAACATCTTTATTTTTCTTTAATACTTCAACATTTTCCATCTTTGCAGCATTTCCATATATAATCGGCTCACTTACATTTAATTCACCTAAAAATTCTTTAATATAAGGCATCGCATATAACAAAGCTTGCTCGCCACCAATTATAGCTACACTATTACCATACCTACTTACAACCTCATAAATATCCTCATATGAAGTAGAATATCCCGGTAATCTAATATTCATATGACCATCTCTTTTCTTTATTTTTATTATATCATACAATATTATTTTTTAGTATTATTTTTAAATTGTTATCATATATTTTATTGGTGATTTAAATGAACAATTTGTTTATTATTAGTGAAAATGAAATTGAAGCCTTAAATGTCACAAAAATAATAGCATTAAGTGACAAAGAAATGAAACTAAAAATTAAAGAAACCATCTATATTATTACAGGTGAAAATTTAGAAATGGTAAAAATCTCTGATAACAATGATAAGCTAATAATTAGTGGAAAAATGTATAGCATAGCAACAGAAAAAAGTAAAACAAAGGAATCAATTATTAAACGTATTTTTAAATGATTACTATAGCACAATTATTACAAATACTTTTTAATATTTTTTTTGGTGCAAATCTTTATATCGCTTTATTTATATTACTATTTAAAATAAAATATAAAGAAATGTATTTACCCTATTTTATCATTATTGAGGCTTTACTTTATGCTATTTTGTTAGAAAAATTAAATTATGATTTTAGAATAATCTTTATTCCTTTTATAGCAATAGGCTTTTGTATTACTAACAAATTATTTAAAGGTAGCCTTAAAAGAAATCTAATTAATTTTTATACCGAGCTTGACTACTTACTTAAAATTATTCTAAAAATATTAAAATTTATTTTAATACCTCCACTATTTCCAATTATTAGAAAAAAATATCATAAGCTATTTTATAAAAGACGCCTAAAAAGGAGTTTAAAAAGGAAAAAGCGCCAAAATATTTATAATCTCTATTAATTAAGTGTTGGAAATAACCTATAAATATGATAAAATAAATAATTGATAGTATTTTATTATATTTAATTTAATGGAGGTAAAATATGGATAATTTAACTGAACAAGAGCTTGTAAGACGAGGCAAGCTTGAAAAATATAAAGAATTAGGTATTGATCCATTTGGTCATGCCTATAACGTAACTCATCATAGTGATGAGGTAAAAAAACTAGGACAAGGCTATACTCATGAAGAGCTTGAAGAAAAGAAAATCGAGGTAAGCGTAGCTGGAAGAATCATGTTTATTCGTAAAATGGGTAAAGCTTCTTTCTTTTCTATTCAAGACAAGGCAGGCTTCATCCAAATCTATATTCGTAAGGATGTAGTTGGTGAAGACCAATATAATCTATTTAAAATGGCAGATATAGGTGATATTGTTGGTATTAAGGGAAGCATTATGCTTACCCAAACTGGTGAAATCACTATTAAATGTGAAGAATATACTCATTTAGTAAAAGCTCTAAGACCACTACCTGAAAAATTTCATGGCTTAAGTGACGTAGAGGAAAGATATCGTCGTAGATATCTTGATTTAATAATGAATCAGGATGCTAAAAGAGTTGCCATTCTTCGTCCAAGAATTATTCGTGCTATGCAAGAATATTTTGATAATGAAGGATTTATCGAGGTTGAAACCCCAGTTCTACAAAACATTCAAGGTGGTGCAACAGCTCGTCCATTCATTACCCATCATAATGCCTTAGATGCTGATTTCTATTTACGTATTGCAACTGAACTTCATTTAAAGAGATTACTTGTTGGTGGACTTGAAAGAGTTTATGAAATTGGTCGTATTTTCCGTAATGAAGGAATGGATCGTACACATAATCCTGAATTTACAACTGTCGAATTATATCAGGCATTTGGTGATTTAAAATCAATGATGGAATTATGCGAAGGTGTAATTAGAAGCGCCGCTTTAAAGGTAATCGGAAAAACTGAATTTAAAAATCCATTTGACCCTGATGGTGAATTAATTAATATTGAAAAGCCATTTAGAGTTGTTACAATGTGTGATGTAATCAAAGAACAAACTGGTGTTGATTTCAAAAACAATAATTATACATTTGAAGAAGCAGCTGAGCTTGCTAAAGCTCACAACGTTCCAGTTGAGCCTCACTTTATTTCTGTTGGTCACATCATTAATGCTTTCTTTGAGGAATATGGCGAAAAGACTTTAATTCAACCTACATTCCTTTGTGGTCATCCAATTGAGATTTCACCTTTAACAAAGAAGAATCCTGATGATCCACGCTTTGTTGAACGCTTCGAATTATTTATTGGCGGTAAAGAATTTGCTAATGCTTATACTGAATTAAATGATCCAATTGATCAAAAGGAACGTTTCTTAGAGCAGTTAAAGGAAAAAGATGCTGGAAACGATGAAGCAAATGAAATGGATACTGATTTCGTAGAAGCACTAGAATATGGTATGCCTCCAGCTGGTGGTATTGGAATTGGTGTTGATAGACTTGTTATCTTCCTAACTGAATCTCAATCAATTCGTGATGTAATCTTATTCCCACAAATGAAAACAAGATAGAGGATAATATGGATATTTATTCAGATTATGAAAGTTGGAAAAAAGACGAGGAGGATTTCCTCCTTAGTCTTATTAGAACCAAAAGTAAAAGTATTTCCCGCTTTACACAGGTAATAGCTGTTGTTGATTACCTATTTATGAAGCAAAAATCCCTAAATATGCCTTTAGATAGTGATGAAGAAAATATTTTTAGTGTTGGCTTCGATTATATCTATGATCGCATCTTAACTCTTAAAATGCAATATGAAAATAATTTTAATAAGGATATAATTCTTTTCAATAAATTTGAAAA
>CALCWU010000007.1 GCA_937905855.1 uncultured Mollicutes bacterium | reverse complement strand
CTAAATTATTAATTCCGGCATTTGCAGCATTAAGTGTACTTAGCTTAGCAGGCTGCAAAAAGGATGGTGCTGACGCATCAACATATAGAACATATTATACAGGTGAGTTTGAGACATTAAACTATTTAAAATCTCAATCTGCTACCGATCATGAATTTACTGCAAACATGGTAGATGGTCTACTTGATACCGATCGTTTTGGTAAATTAACTCCAACATTAGCAAAGGCTGTTCCTGAAGGCGTTTATGATGAAACATCTGACACCACTACATTCGAGTTTGAAATTCGTGATGATGCAAACTGGTATACACAAGATGGAAAAGAATATGCTAAGATTACTGCTCAGGACTGGGTAACTACTGCTGAATACATCTTAAACCCAGCAAATGGTAGTGAAACAGCATACATGTGGGAAATGTTTGTTAAGGGTGCAAGTGAGTGGAGTGCTGCAAAGGCAGTTACTAATACATTCACATCTGCAAGCCAAGTAATTAACTTTGGTACTGAAGAAAAGCCAAATAATTATACTGGTGATACATATGCTCAAAAGCGTGGATTCAAAAATTATGCTGAAGCTAAAGCAATGGTAGACGCAGGTATGCTTAGCACAGTTGGTATTAAAGCTGATGGCCAAAAATTAACATTTACTGTAATTGGAAATACTCCATATTTTACAACTGCTTTAAACTATACTCCATTCTATCCATCTAATGCACAATTCCTTCAAGATGAAGGTACAACATTTGGAGATGATTATAAGAATGTATTATATTGTGGTGCATATATTATTTCTAGTCACTCAAATTCTTCTGAAATCGTTATGAAGGCTAATCCAAATTATTTTGATTATGCAAATGTTAATATTAAGACTATTAAATGGACTTATGCTAATGCATCAAATACAGATTCTACAACATTAACTAGAACATTATTTGAAGCAAATAATATCGATGGCTTTACTGTTAACCAAAAGGATGAGCAAGGCTGGAAGAAATATGTTGCTGGTGAAGATGGAACAGGTACACTTACTAATCCAGTAAATACAAATACATATACTGCAACTGGTACTTCAGCATTCGTTTATTCTTCATTCTGGAACTTTGATCGTAGCAAGACTGTTGCTGATCATAAGAAGTATGGTTCAACTCATACAGCTGCAACATATGCTAATACTCAAAAGGCAATTGCTAATAAGAATTTCCGTTTGGCTGTAACTCATGGTCTTGATTGGACTGAATATGTTAAGACTGTTTATGGTTATGGTTATGAATGGGCTCATAAGGGATATACTCCATCTAACCTAGCAACTTCATCTGAAGGTAAGGATTATACTACTTATTTTGCTGATGTATATGCTAAGAAGAACCCTGTTGTTAAAGATTTATCTCTAGACAAGGCTGAAAAATATCTATATCCAAATAGTGATGCATCTGATCAAAAAGATGTAGTTTACTCAAAGGATGTTGCAACTGCATATGCAGATCAAGCTTATGCTGAATTAAGTGCTCAAGGTGTTACATTCCCAGTACTTGTTGAAGTTCGTGGATCTTATTCTACAACACAAGCTGCAACATTAGAAGAATTATTTGGAGCAGTATCTAAAGATGGTGCAAGTGCTATTACAACATCTTCAGGTGTAGCATTATTTAATTTCAAAGTTGTTAACCCTACTCAAGAGAACTATAGTGCTATGACTAATGCATATGCTTATGACTTCTTACCATTAATGGGATGGGGACCAGATTATGCTTACCCTCTTACTTATTTAAATACATTCACTATTGATGGTGATATGGTAGCATATTTAGGATTCACTTCTGAAAATGAAGATTTACAACATCAAATTCTTGGTGAATATGATTCATTAATTCAAGAAGCTAAGGCTTTACCTACAAATTCTAAAGAGCAATATGAAAAGTTTGCTGAAGCTGAATATAATCTATTATATGAGAATGGTGCAATTATTCCAATGTTCAATCAAGCATCTACTAACGTATATGTTTCTAAACTAGTTCCATATAGCCGTTTCCGTGGTGTAGTTGGTGTATCAAGCTATAAGTATAAGTTTGGTTATAAGGCTGATCATACAATTACTCAAACTGAATTTAATGCATTAAGAACTGCATTCCAAAGTGGAAATGCTGAAACTTTACAAAATGCAATTAATGACGTAGTTTCTAACAAGTATGTTAAATAATTAGGTTTAGGAGCGTTATTATAAACGCTCCTTCTTTTTTTATATTAAGGAGCATTAAATGAGAAAAAATTCGACAATTATACCTGTAATTTTTATTTTAGCAATTTCAATAATTTTAGCAGTATGTTTATTTTTGGTTGGTAAATTTTCTCCTAATTATGAAACAGGCGAGGAATATAGACTTGTAAATATTGTATTTATGATTTCATGTGTTGTTGATTTTTTATTTTATTGGGTTCGTATGCAATCTCGAAAAAATAAATTTTTTAAGTTGACAAGACAAATTAAAGAGCCTGATTCTGCTGAATATCAGGAATTTAAAAGTGAACAAAGATTATTTTTATATTTGTTATTATTACACTTTGTTTTGTTGGTAATTTTTTCAATTATTGAATTTTCTTTAATAAATCATTGATTTTATTAATAAATTATCTTTTAATTATTCTTATTATATGATATAATAAATAAAACATATATTTATCAAATATATGAAATTAATACAAAAGGAGAGATGCGATGTGAGCAATCAAAATGAAAATCCTTCAACCGAAGTTATAAATTCGGAAGAAGAAAAGGGAGCAAATGTTTCATTCTTTAAGAAAATGGGAAATTTTTTCAAAATAATTGGTGTTGCAATTTATCATTTTTTTAAGAATCCAACTGTTTTATATATTTTAAGACGTATTGGATCTTCGCTAATTACATTATTTTTAGTAGCAACTGTTGTATTCTTATTACTTAGAATTATTCCTAAGGAGAATTATTTAAACATTGATGCTATGAATAAGATGTCAAGTGAAGCCGCCAAAGAGGTTTATCGACAAACTATTTATAAGAAATTTGGATTTGATAAGCCACTTATTGTTCAACTTGCCTATTTTTGGCGTGATATAATTCCTGTAATACCTCATAGATATTGTTTGGAATATAAGTTTGTTGATAATACATTTAGTGAAATGATTTGTAAACCTGGTGAGTCTAAAGTATTTTGGATGTATTTAGGCCAGTCTCAAATTCTTGAAAAGAATAAGACTATTTGGGCCATTCTAGGTTCTAAGATGCCTATTTCTTTTGGTATTTCAATTATCTCTACTTTAATTACATATATTATTGGCTATCCACTTGGTGTTATGATGGCTAAAAATAAAGGTAAGCTTGTTGATAAACTTGGAAATGGTTATATCATTTTAAGTTTAGCATTACCTTCTTTAGTGTTTTATTGTATAATTTGGCTATTATTTATGAAGATGGGTCTTGGAGCTACCTTCTCACCATCTGAAAAGAATTATGCCGTATTAATTGGACCTATTTTTGCAATGGTATTCTTATCAGTGCCTGGTCAAGCAATGTGGGTTCGTCGTTTTATGGTTGACGAGGGTGATGCAGATTATGTTAAGTTTGCAAGAAGTAAAGGCTTGAGTGAAAATAGAATTATGTTTACTCACGTTTTAAGAAACGCTGCCGTTCCTCTTGTAAGAAATTTCCCGGCTGCCTTTGTTGGATCTATTATCGGTTCATATTATGCTGAGTCAGTTTGGAGTATTCCAGGAACTGGACGTTTATTAATTACTGCTATGAATGCGCAAAAACCAGATAATGAGCTTGTTCAAGGATTAACTATTGTTTATGCAGCAATTTCAATGATTGCTTTCTTGCTTGGCGATATTGTTACTGTATTTGCTGACCCTAGAATTAAGCTTACGAAATAGGAGGTGCTAAAATGGAAGAAAATAAAATTGATGATAAGGAACTTGATAGTAAGTTCGTATTTGCTGAAACCGATTATGAAGAATCAGAAAAATTAGCTGTAGAGCCTTATTCATATTGGAAATCAGTTTTTAGAGTATTTATTCATAAGAAAAGTGCAATTGTTTCAATTGTTATAATTGCTGTTTTAATTTTAATGGCTATAATTGTTCCATTTTGCTATCCTTCATGGTATGCACAAACTAATATTTTAACAACATCACCTGGTGGAAATTTAGTTGATGCTGCACCTTCTTGGAAGCATATCTTTGGTTGTGATACCTTAGGTCGTGATTTGTTTGTTATACTATTTAAGGGTATTAGAGTATCTTTATCTTTAGCTCTTGTAGTTTCATTAATCAATGCCTTCTTTGGTATTTTAATTGGTATGATTTGGGGTTATTTTAGAAAGCTAGACCCAATTTTAATTGAGGTATACAATTTCTTTGGTAATATTCCAAGCTTACTTTTATATATGCTATTACTTACAATTTTAAATCAGATTGGTGCTAATATTTGGGTTTCATTTATATTTGTTTTAACTATTACTGGTTGGCTTGATATGGCTAGATTTATTCGTAACCAAATTATTATTATAAATGATCGTGAATATAACCTAGCATCTAAGACATTAGGTACACCTGCATTTAGAATTATTACTCATAATTTATTACCATTTATTTTACCAGTAATTATCACTAATATTTCACTTGCAATTCCAAGTGCAATTAGTGCTGAAACATCATTATCTTATTTTGGTGTTGGACTTAAAGGTACAGCAATTGCTTTAGGCCCAATCTTAACTTGTGGTTATCAAAGCTGGATGTCACATCCTTGGGAGCTTTTATGGCCTACTGTTATTTTAGGATTAATTACTATTTCATTTTATTTATTAGGACTTGCACTTAGTGATGCGCTTGATCCTAGATCACATCGATAGGAGGTACTCTCATGGAAAAAGAAAAAGATACTGTTTCTGAAGAGATTCCAACTCTTCCTGAAAATGTTATTATTTCAATGCAAAACATTGTTGTTAAATTTATGGTTCGTGGTCGTGAATTAACAGCTATTCGTAATGTAAATCTTGATGTTTATCGTGGTGAAACCTTAGCTATCGTTGGTGAATCTGGTTCTGGTAAATCAGTTATGACTAAAACCTTAACTGGTATGCTTGAATCTAATGGTAGAATTGCTGATGGTCATATTTATTATGATGGCAAGGATTTAACTAAAAATGTTACTTTTAAGGATTGGCAAAGCATAAGAGGTAAGAAGATTGCAACAATTTTCCAAGATCCTATGACTTCACTTAATCCTCTTCGTCGAATTGGTTCACAAATTGCTGAAGTAATTAGAATTCATAGAGGCGCTTCTAAGGAAGAAGCTAAAAGAGAAGCAATTGAGCTTTTAAGACGTGTTGGTATCAAGGATGCGGAAAATAGATATAATGATTTCCCATTCCAATATTCTGGTGGTATGCGTCAAAGAGTTGTTATCGCAATTGCTTTAGCATGTCGTCCTGAAATATTAATTTGTGATGAGCCTACAACAGCTCTTGATGTTACTATTCAGGCTCAAATTATTGATTTGATTAAAGAATTAGCTAAGGAATATGGATTTACTGTATTATTCATTACCCATGACCTTGGAGTTGTTGCCAATGTCGCTGATAGAGTTGCAGTAATGTATTGTGGTCAAATTGTGGAAATTGGTACAGCTGATGATGTATTTTATGATTCACGTCATCCATATACATGGGCATTACTTTCATCTTTGCCACAACTTGGTAAAAAGGGTGAAGATTTATATGCAATTCATGGTACACCTCCTTCATTATATAATGAAATCAGAGGAGATGCCTTTGCTCAAAGAAACCCATATGCATTAGTTGTTGATTATATTGAGGAGCCACCTATGTTTAAGGTATCTGATACTCATTATGCTAAAACATGGCTATTAGATCCACGTGCTCCAAAGGTTCAAAGACCAGCAATTATTGATGAAATTCCAGAGCGTGTTAAAGAAATTTATACAGGAGGTAAGAACAATGGCTAAGAAGATTGATGAATATCCTGATACAATTGAAACTAAATCCGCTGATGGTCGTGATATTTTATTATCATTAAAGGATGTAGACATTCATTTCAAGGTTGGTAAAAAAATTGTTAAGGCCGCTAATCATATTACCTTTGATGTATATCGTGGTGAGACATTTGGACTTGTTGGTGAATCAGGTTCTGGTAAAACTACTGTGTCACGTGCAATTTTAGGAATTAATCCTACAGTTCATGGCGCAATTTATTATGAAGGAAAGCGTATAAATTGTAAGCGTAGTAAAAAAGAGATTCTTGAAACAAAAAAGAAGATTCAAATGATTTTTCAAGATCCATCTGCAAGCTTAAATGAGCGTGCAAACGTTGATTATATAATTTCTGAAGGATTATATAATTTCCATTTATTTAAGGATGAGGCTGAAAGAATTAGTAAGGTAGAAAAGGCACTTGAAAGTGTTGGACTTTTACCAGAACATTTAAGTAGATATCCTCATGAATTTAGTGGTGGTCAACGTCAAAGAATTGGTATTGCCCGTGCCCTTGTAATAGATCCTGAATTAGTTTTAGCTGATGAGCCTATTTCTGCACTAGATGTTTCAATTCGTGCTCAGGTTTTAAACCTATTAAAGCAATTACAAAATGATCGTAAGCTTACATATTTATTTATAGCTCACGACCTTTCAATTATAAAATATATTTCTGATAGAATCGCAGTTATGCATCAGGGATATATTGTGGAGATTGGTAAAGCTGAGGACATTTATAATATGCCAGTTCATCCATATACTCGTTCACTTCTTACGGCTATTCCTCAGCCAGACCCAAGAAGTGAAAAGGAAAGAAAACGTGTACCTTATAATAAGGGCGACTTAGATTATGAAACATGTGAATATATTGAGGTAAAACCAGGACATTATGTTCTTTCTACAAAGGAATTAATAGAAGACTGGGTAAAATAATAAAATGTATTCATGGAAGATAAGCACGAAATTCTTTTGGTTTTACATTATTGATTTCTTAGTTTTCCTTTTAATATTTTTGACTTTTGCGTTTGTTATGCTAGGTATGGCATTGTCATTTAAAAATGAAGCGAATGCCAGCAGGATGAAAGTTAAATTTGTTCCAGCCTCTATAGTTTATAAAGGCTATAGTGACAAATTTGGTATTTCTACTGGAAGTGCTGAAAATGTTTTGTTTCAGTTTTATGATGAAAGTGGCAATGATGCCGTTAATAGTGTTGATTTAGCAACAAAATTTGTTAAACTAAATGATAAGAATGAAAATTTAATAGGTGTTTTAACATTATTATCGTCTATTCAATTTGTTGCTGCATTGTTTTTGATTTTTGTGGCAATTTATCAAAGACGTAATCCAACCTATACGCTTTTTGCTGTGGTAGGTAGTCTATTAAAATTTCTTGTTACATTTGGAATTACGTATTGGTTATATTTTGTGGGACTAATATTAGAAATTATTGCTGTTATATTTATAATTAAGGATTATAAAAAAATAAAGGAAGAAAACTATAAAATTATGCATCGAAATTTAATTTATAAAAAATAAATTGGAGGTATTTTATGGTTACTATATACACATCTAATAGTTCTGCTTCATGCAAGAAAGCAATTGATTGGTTAAATGAATATAATATTCCTTACAAGGAAATCAATATTTTCACTCAACCAATTACAAAAAAAGATATTAAAAAAATGTTAGAAAATACACCTAATGGCTTTGAAGATATTGTGTCAACAAGATCTAAAGCTATTGTTAATAATCATGTTGTAATTGATGATATGTCTTTTAATGAGGCTTGTAATTTTTTAATTAATAATCCTAGTGCTTTAAAAAGACCTATTCTTGTTGATGATAATAAGCTTCAGGTTGGTTATAACAATGAAGAAATAAGAACCTTTATTCCAAAGGAGCAAAGGATGAAAACAGTATTTTCATCTATGGATGATGCTGAATATAATTTAGCATATTCTAATGGAATGGAAGAGCTTTTCTAAGAAAATGAGTTGGATTGTCCAACTCTTTTTTTTCTTAAGGTAGAAATGGTAACTAATTTAAGTGATTTAATTAAAATAATTAATTTTAATATTAATAATATTAATTAAATAATTAAGAAAATTAATATTATGTATTGACATTATTAATTTTTGATATATAATATTAAGCATAAGGAAGGTGAAATAAATGAAAAGAAGAATTTTAGGAACTTGTCCTGTTTGTGATGCAAAGCTTTATGTAACAACTCTTACATGTAAAGAATGTAATACAAGCATTAATGGTGAATTTAGCTTATCAAAGTTTGATTATTTATCATCAGAGCTGCAGGATTTTGCGTTAATATTCTTGAAAAATGCTGGCAACATTAAGGCTATTGAACGTGAAATGAATATTTCTTATCCAACTGTTAAGAAATATCTTGATGAGGTTATTAAAGGTTTGGGCTTTAATAACGTTAATTATGAGGCTCCATCGCTTACGAGATCTGACATTTTAAAAATGTTAAAGAATGGCGAAATTGATTTTGATGAGGCTGAAGAAATGCTTAAGAAAATAGGTGAGGAATAATGAAGGAAGAATATTTTAAGGAATTAGAACAAAAAATTAATGAATTAGGTTTAACAAATGGTAAGGATATTTTAAATAAGTATCAGCATTATTATGATTTAGCTATTGAAGCTGGATTTAGTGAAGAAGAAGCTATATCTAAGCTTGGAAGCGTTGATGATATTTTGAATAAATATCAAAATAATGTAATAATTAATGAGGATACTAAAGAGAAAAGAATTAATTTGTATCTTAATGTTATTGCTGGCGATATTAATATTGTGCCAATAAAAGAGGATAAGATAAATGTTAGCGCTAGTGAAAAATTTTATAAATATTATGATGTTATTAATAATGAATCAGGATTAGATATTCATTTAAAGAAGGATAGAATTTTTAATAAGAATATTTCTGAAGATTTATATATTGAAATAGGTGAAAGCTTCTTGTTTGATGAGGTCTTATTATCTGTAACATCTGCTGATTTAGATACTAGCTATCGCTTTAATTGCAATAGTATAAAGATTAATACAGTATCTGGCGATATTAATATTGGTGATATTAGAGCAAATGAAAATGTGACAATTGAGGGTGTTAGCGGTGACATAAAGATTGAAAATCTTAAAGCTCTTAATGTAAAGGTTAATGAGGTCTCTGGTGACGTAACAATTGTAAATATTGATTGCAGTAATATCAAGATGAATTCAGTAAGTGGTGATATGGAAATTACTGGTAATTCAGATAATGTTAAGGGTAGCTCAATAAGTGGCGATATTTGTTTTAATGATATAAAACAAAACAATTTGAAGGATAATCTTAAAGAAAAATTTTCTAAGATAAAGGATGAATTTTAAAAACAATTATTTAGAAAAAATAAAAGTTTTAAATATAAGAAATGGCTAATTTTATAAATGAAGAAATTTTGTGGCATTAATTTCTTTATTTAATGCAAATTGATTGACTTTATTATAATAAAGTATTATAATGCATAACGAGGTGTAGATGATGAAAAAGAAATTTAATTTATTTTTTGGGATTTTCTTTGCTTTTACATGCTTAATTATGCTTGCAAGCTGTGGTAAAAAAGCTTACCAACTTAATTTTATTGCAAGTATTGGTGGAAGCGTTGAGGGAGAAGTATCTCAAAGTGTTAACAAAGGCGAGGATGCAACTGCTGTAACAGCAAAGGCAGATGCTGGATATGTATTCGTTCAATGGAGTGATGGTAGTGTAGCAGCAACTAGAACTGAGGTTGGTGTTGAGGCTGATAAAACTGTTTGTGCAATTTTTGAACGTGCATTTACTGTAACTTTTGTTGCTGGTGAAAATGGTAAAATTGGTGAAGACCAATCAGTTAGTCAGGTTGTATGTTTCCAAAAAAATACTTCAACAGTTGAAGCTATTCCAAACAAAGGATATGTTTTTGTTAAGTGGAGCGATGGCGATACTAGTGCAACAAAGACTGTTTATGGTGTAACTAGTAACAAGACTTTAACAGCTACTTTTGCTTTAGCACCTGTTGAAAATCCAAAAGCTTAGTTATAATAAAATGAGACTCTAAACTGAGTCCCATTTTTTTTCACATAGATTTCATTGTTTTATTTAATATGTTATGGTAAAATATGTTTAATAGTGTTGTAAACGCTATCGAATAAGAAGTAAAGGAAAAGGAAAAGATAAATATGAATAAAAAGAAATTATTTGGGGCATTTTTAGCCTTAACGGCGTTAGTAGGCGTAAGTGCTTGTGGTGGTAATGAAACTGAATCATCAAACAGTCCTACAACATCTAGTCAAACTGAGGCTGTTGCTAGCTCAAAGGGTAGCGAATCAAGTGTAAGTACACCAAGCTCAAGTGCTAATCCAACACCAAGCAGCTCAACTAGCAGTGCACCTGCACCAAGTGAGACAACTCCAGAGCCAACTACTCCAGTTGATCCAGATGCTAATTACACAACAGTTTTAAGTCAAGATTTTACTGATGTAACAGCAATCGCTGATAAGACTGATGGAGCAACTATGTACCTTGATTCTTCAGCTAAGGGTAGTGCAGTTGTTGAAGGCGATACTAAATATGCTAAGATTACTGGCAATTCTTCTGATACAACTCTTTATTTGACAACATCTGGTCTTGATAATGGTAAGATTAAAATGAGCTTTGATTTTTCACTTAGTGGTGTTCAAGGAAGCTGGACATTATTCCAATTATATGGAACATCTGAAACAGAAACTGAGCCAGCTGAAGTATTTGGCTTTAGAACTGGTAAGGATTCAAGCAGTGTAACTTATATTGGTTATCGTACCGATAAAGGACAATCAGTTCCAACAGGCTTTTCATCACAGCTTGTATATGATGGAAACGCAAATACTTGGTTCCATACAGAATTATTACTTGATTTAGGTGCTGGTACAGGTAATGTTGTTGTTACAAAGGCTGGCACAAGTTATGAAGCATCATTTACTCAAACTATTTCGGAAATTAAGGCATTAAAGTTTATGGCTAAGGGTCAGGGAAAGAGTGTATGCGTAGATAATGTTGTTGTTAAGCATGAACTTGGCGATTTTACTACTGTTAAGGCTCAAAAACTTGTTAAGCTTGAAGCTTTATATAACAGCTATGATTTAACAAAATATACTACTAATGGTGCAACATTAACTGCTAAATATAATGAGACAAAGACAAATGTTGAGGCAGCTACTGATTTTGATAAGCTAAACGAAGCTTATAATAAGGGTGTTGCTGAAATTAAAGCAATAAAGTCTGATGCTGAGATTGCTGCTGAAAATCTTGCAAATGCTAAGACAGCTGCAATTGCTGAGGTTAGAGCTGAATATGATCGTCTAGATAATCTATATAATTATACAGAAGCTGAAAGAACTGAATTAGATAGTACTCGTGATACTGCAATTGAAGCAATTAATGCTGCTACAACTATTGAAGAAATTCCTGAATTAGTTGAAACAGCTAAATCTATGCTTGCAGAGGTTAGTCATACAGGTAACGGTAGTGAGGTTGTAAGAATGAATTATAGTTTTGATGCAACTACACTTACTGCTGCAGCTGATAAGGAAGCATGTGTTCAAAGTGAATTTGGTACCACAGTTACTATGACTGGCTCTATTACAAAGAGAGTAAGCTCATCTAGTGGCAATGTATATGCAGTTGAGCTTCAAAAACAAAAGAGTGGTACTTTATCATTTGTTGCTACTGCTGATGCAACATTAACATTAACTATTGGATCATCTAGTAGCTCTAATACTTCATATTTTGTTGTTTTAGCTGATGATCAAAGAATAGAAGCTGCAACTGTTTCAGGAAATGCTGTAAAGGATACTACTGATGCTACATATGTTGTTGTTGCTGGTACAACATATGCTGAAAATGTTGTAACATATACACTTGAAAAGGGTAAGACTTATACTTTATGTACAATGGCTGGTGCTGATGATGTTATTTCAGGACGTGCTGTTAGAATTGTAACAATGAATATTGCTTAATTATTAAATAAATTTGGACACTTCGGTGTCCTTTTTTATTGCATTTTTAATTAAATTAGCACTTTAATATTGACAGTGCCAATAAAATATTATATAATTGTTAATGTTAAAAGGAAAGGATGATTTAAATGAAAGAAACAATGGAATTTAAAACAGAAACTAAACGTTTACTGGATTTAATGATTAATTCAATTTATACTCATAAGGAAATATTTTTAAGAGAGTTAATTTCTAATGCATCTGATGCTATTGATAAGCGTCATTATTTAAGTTTGACTGATGAAAAGCTTGGTGCTAGTGAATATAAAATTTTAGTAGAAGCTGATAAGGCGACAAGAACATTATCTATTATTGATAATGGTATTGGTATGACTAAGGAGCAATTAGTTAATAACCTTGGTACAATTGCTAGAAGTGGTTCTAAGGAATTTATGGATAATTTAACTGATGCTCAAAACAAAGGTGAAATTGATATAATTGGTCAATTTGGTGTTGGCTTTTATAGTGCCTTTATGGTTGCTAAAGAGGTTGAGGTTTATACTAAGTCAATTGAAACAGGTGAACCATTAAAGTTTACAAGTGAAGGCTTAGACAGCTATACAATTGAAAGTACAGAAAAAGAGGATTATGGTACTAAGATTGTTTTACACTTAAGAGAAAATACTGAAGATGTTAATTATGATAATTATTTAGATGAATATACAATTAAAGACCTAGTTAGAAAATATTCTGACTATGTTCGTTATCCTATTCAAACTTGGGTAACTAAGTATGATAAGAAAGATGAAAATGCTAAAGATGATGAGGAAGAAAAAACTCATTTAGAGCTTGAAACAATTAACTCAATGATCCCACTTTGGAAGAAGAATAAGAGTGAGGTTACTGACGAGGAGCTTAATAACTTCTATAAGCAAAAGTTTATGGATTATCAAGATCCATTACTTTCAATATTTGTAAATGTTGAAGGTATGCTTACATATAATTCTTTATTATTTATTCCAAAGCGTCCACCATTTGATTTATATTCTGAAAAATATGAAAAAGGTCTACAGCTATATACAAAGGGAGTCTTTATTCTTGATAAATGTAAGGAATTAATTCCTGATTATTTAAGATTTGTAAAGGGACTAGTAGATAGTGCTGATTTATCACTAAATATTTCTCGTGAAATGCTTCAAGAGGATCGTTCACTAAAGAAGATTGCTAATAATCTAGAAAAGAAAATTTTATCTGAACTTGGCAAGATGCTTAAAAATGATCGTGAAAAGTATGAAGAATTCTTTAAAGAATATGGTGTTAATCTAAAATATGGTCTATATGAGGATTATGGTGCTAAGAAGGATCAATTAAAGGATTTAATCATTTTAAATACTTTAAATAGCGAAAATCCTATGACATTTAGTGAATATGTTGCTCAAATGCCTGAAGGTCAAAAGGAAATATATTATGCTTCTGGTAAGGATAAAACTGCTGTAAGTAATTTACCACAAATGGATTTAGTTAAGAAACAAGGCTATAATGTATTTGTTTTAACTGATGATGTTGACGAATTTATGATTCAGGTTTTAGCTGAATACGATGGAAAGAAATTTAAATCAATTAATCAAGGTGATTTAAATCTATTAAGCGATGATGAAAATAAGGCTATTGATTCCTTAAAGGAAGAAAAGAAGGATTTACTAGCTGCTATCAAGGAATCTTTAAATGGCAAGGTTGAGGATGTTGTGTTATCAAAGAGATTAGTAGATGGTGCAGTATGCTTAAGCTGTGAGGATGGATTCTCATTTGAAATGGAGCGTGTTTTGGCTCATCAAAATAATCCATATGCCAAAGCTAAAAAGATTTTAGAGATAAATCCAAATCATGAAGTATTTAAAGCAATTGAAAAGGCTTATGATTCTAATAAGGATAATATTTCTAAGTATGCAAATATCTTATATAATGAAGGATTATTATTAGAGGGTATGCCAATTGATAATCCTGTAGAATTCACAAAAGATATTTCTGAGCTTTTAGTTAATTCTATTGAAAAATAAAATGATTCTATGGCTACGTCTTAAAATGGACGTAGCCTTTTATTTATGTTATAATTAGGTAAAGGTGGCGCGTATAGTGAAAAAAAATGTGATGGATAAAATCGTTTCTAAAACAAAAAAGCCAATATCAAAGGATGATATATGTGAAGTGTGTAGTGGCGATACAATATTAGTACACTCATCATTATCAAGCTTTGGCTTTGTAATCGGAGCTGAGGTAGCATTATATGAAGCCTTGAAGGAAACTGTTGGTAAAAATGGAACGATTGTTGTTACAAGTCAATCTGCTGATAATACAGATCCTACTAATTGGTTAAATCCAGCTGTTCCTGATGAATGGTTGAATGAGATTAAAGAAAAAATGCCGGAATATAATTCATTATGTTACAAA
>CALCWU010000006.1 GCA_937905855.1 uncultured Mollicutes bacterium | reverse complement strand
TGAATGGTGAGTAAGATAAATTAAATCCTAGAAATTTATTTTCCTTTTCTGCCAAATATTCATCATCAAATTCATAATTATCCTCAATCACACCATCTAAATGCTTGTCAATTATCATTTGAAAAGCATCCTTATCTTCTATCATATTTTTCTTAGTTTTCGAAAATGTATCGAAAGCGCCAGCATATATCAGCGCCTCCAAAATGCTAGAATTTATAAAGTTTTGACAACGGAGTTTAAAATCATCATATGATAAATATAATCCCTTTGCTCTTTCATTTATAATAGCTCTTGCAACAACCTCTCCCACGCCTAAAACTGTTTGAAGTGGTAAAACAACACCATCTTTAGTTGGAAGACATTTAAGTGTTGATAAATTAACATTAGGCTTTAACACGTTTAAATTATGGGCCTTAGCATACATTACATATTCCTTTAATGTATCCTTTGTCGATATGACGTTATTTAAAATAACACTCATAAATATATCAAAATAATTTGCCTTCAAATATGCCATTTCAAAGCTTATCATTGCATAGGCAACAGTATGACTTTTATTAAATCCATAGTTTGCAAATTTCAAAATATAATCATAGATTTGATTAGCTTTATTATAATCATAACCATTTTCAACTGATTTTTTTATAAATTTACTTCTTTCAACCTTTAATGTATTTTCATCCTTTTTTGATATAGCTCTTCTTAATAAATCAGCTTCTGCTAAGCTATAATTGGCGCATACCTGAACAATTTGCATAACCTGCTCTTGATAAACAATAATTCCATAAGTTGGCGCTAAAATGCTTTTTAAGCTAGGATCAATATAGTTAAATGGTTTACCATGATTTCTTTGGATATATTCATCAATATTATCCATAGGACCAGGTCTATAAAGTGCTAAAACAGCCACTAAATCATCAAAGCATACTGGCTTTAGCTTTAAAAGAACCTGCCTAATTCCTGGTGATTCAAGCTGAAAAATACCAAGCGTATCAGCATTTTGTAGTAAACTATAGGTTTTGCTATCAACAACAGGCAAATCATAAAGTTTTCTTTTGGTAAAGCCTGGAATAACGTTTAACATATCAGTAATCATAGTTAAATTACGTAATCCTAAAAAATCCATTTTTAATAGACCGATTTTCTCCAAATCACTAGCTTCAAGCTGTGATTGATAAAGACCATTAATTCCTGGTTGAAGAGGAATAATATCATTTAGCTTATTTCCACAAATGATTATACCAGCAGCATGGGTAGAAATATGTCTTGGTAGATTTTCAAGCTTTTTAGCTATTTTATATAGACTAAGAATATCGTCTCTATCCTTAAACATTTCACATATTTCTTCATAGGTTTTAGTCAAAGCTATGTTAACCAGTTCATCTACAAGATCTTTATCCCATTTCCAAACTCTAGCTAAATCTCTTATTGAAGATTTGATTTGAAATGTTCCATAAGCTGAAATATTACAAACATGATCTTCTCCATATACATTCTTAACATGTTCAATTACTAAATCTCTTTTATTATCTGGAAAGTCAGTATCAATATCAGGCATACTAATACGCCATGGATTTAAAAATCTTTCAAATAATAAATCATATTTTAAAGGATCAACCTCACTTATTCCTAAACAATATGCCACAAGACTACCAGCTGCGCTTCCTCTTCCTGGGCCAACTAAAATATCACTTTGTTTAGCATATTTAATAAATTCCCAAACAATTAAAAAATAATCATCATAGCCCATTTTATTAATTACATTCAATTCATAATCAAGTCTTTGATAATATTTATTTTTATCTATATTTAA
>CALCWU010000005.1 GCA_937905855.1 uncultured Mollicutes bacterium | reverse complement strand
TCTCTAAAAATAATCATAGCCTATTATATCATATTTAGCAATTAATATCTACATTTAAAGCAATTTATATCCTAATAATGCATATATAATAGCAGGTGATTTAAATGCGTTTTTGTTATTATTTACTAGCACTTGCTTTTTTATATTTATTTCCAATTTATTACTTCAATTATTTAGATATTTCGTTAATTGTAGGAGCTATTGGCCTTTGTTTATTTTTTAGTTACTATTTTTCAAAATATGACAACAAAAAAATAATTTGTCTTTTTTTACTCCATCTATTAAGCTATTTATTTTCTTTTATTCTATTCAATTTAAATTACATTTCAGCATTCTCAATAATTCTAATATTTTCTAATCTATATAAACATAATAGGAAGGAGCTATCGTTGCTACTTCCTATTATCATTTATTATTTTTGGATATTATTTGTTAAATAATAAATATGAGTTATTCCCATACTATCAAAGCATTTATAATAAAACATATAGGTATTATTATTACACATTAAATCCATAACCGTAACGGCAACGCCATCCTTATTTAAATTAATTCCAGCATTTTTATAGGCTTTAGATATAATATCTGTACAATATTTTTTTTTATTCGTGTTAAATATGAAAGAAAAATTATAAGGATCATTAATATAAGAAATAGCGTAATTAAAGGCTTTTTCTCTTTTTTTCTCATCACATTTTACTCTAATACCAATTACCTCATTGCGATATTCATTATCTAACCAATAGTCTCTATTAGATACTCGAGATGTCGTACTACCATCCTCATTAATACCAGTTGCTTCAATACAATCAAACTCATTAATTGTTAAATTTTGATCATAATATTCACTACCACATAATGCCGCATGTCCACCAGTATAAAAGCTTAAAAAAGGATCAAAGATTGAATTAGGAAATGGTGAACGTAATCCTAGCATTATATCACCAAGAGTACCAGGATATCTAATACCATTAAGATAATAAAATGCTTCTTTAGTTTCTTTTTCATCATAAATAGCATAATATTTAACACTATCTGATGAAATATTATCTTGATATACTCCTTTCTTTATAAATGCATTTATTTCTTTTTTAATACTTATATGCTCAACTGCTGAAGATGTAGTTGCCCATATAACAAATGACAATACAATAATTTTTATAACATATAATATTTTCTTTTTCATATTTAATATTATAAATCATCATTTACTTATGTCAATACATTATTCATAAGTGGATATAGACATATTTTTTAAAAAATAAAAAGCTCTAGGACGAACCTAAAGCTTTAATTAAATTATTAATTAAAATTTAAACTATTAACAATTCTTGTATTTGTTTGTGGATCATAAATTGCAAGGATTGAACCCTTTACACCTTGACCATTCCAATTACATAATGCTAAATCCATTTTAACTGTTTGGTTTTCATAATCCTTTAACCAATTATATTGATTTGCACTTGATGTATACATTAAAAGTTTTGTATCATCTACAACTACATATAATTTAGATGAGAAGCCATCTCCTTCAAATAAAAGTGTTCCTGACAATGTATAAATATTTTCAGTTGTCTTTGGATTAGTCTTATTATCTTCACCAAGAGGAAGCTCTGATAAAGCCTTATCTGTAATAAATGAAGCTGTTGAATAATCTTGCTTACCATAATAGTTAACTAATACCTCAGCATCTAAAATAGCTGTTTGACCTGGATTACTACCAATAGTTGTAACCTTTTTACCAGAAACAACTACCTCTTGGCCTAGGCCTAGCTTTTCCATTTGTTCATTTGTAGTTGTTACGGCAATTCCTGCTGTTTCATCTACTAAATAGAATCCAACCTTATTTACTAAAGAAGCAGCAACTATTCCTTTTACAACAACAGTTGTATTATCTGTAGCATCTATTGCAGCCTTTACAGTAATGCTTTCTACCTCTGCTGGCTCTTTATATTCAATTCTTTCAACATAGGTAGCTTGTTTGCCATCATAGCTTACAGTAATAGTAATATCAGAATATCCAACCTTTTTAGTAGCGTGTAAAACTGTGTCATTATTTTCAGTTGCAATGTAGAAGATATCTTCATTACTTGATGTATAAGTAATTTTAGCATCACTAAATTTTAAAACATCTGAAGAAACACTATTTATAAGTGATAAAACAGGATCTCCAGTATATTCACTAAACATTTGGCCTTTAGCATAATAATCCATTACAAATGTAGGAACCTTTTCTGCTGGATAAACAAATTCCTCATCATTAATTGAAATAGGAACGAAACGCCATTTACAACCTGATGTTGTAGATTTAGCATTTAAGGCTGATAAATAAATTTCACAAACCTTACCATCATATTTATCCATCCAAGCAAAATCCTTACCATTAGCTTGGGTATAAACATAATTACCAGTTGTACCATCAAGATCATTTATATAATAATTAACAAAGCTTGCTCCTGGAACCTTTTTAACTATAGCAGTTGTTTTAAAAATTGTTGTTGTAATATTTGTTGTTATAGGAGTTTCATAAATTTCCTTAACTGATTTTTCAGTAATCCATGATTTATCATAATCAGTTGTGCCATTATCATTTGAAACTATTTTAGCATTTTGAAGCTGGCAGCATCCTTCATAGCCAAATTTCTTAGCATTTTCTTTTTCTTTATCTAGAATATAATATGTTTTTTCACCTATAATAGTAATTGTATTACCAACCTTAACTGAATTTGCAATTTCAGCACTATAAACATAAATTGAATTAGTATTATCAACTAAATAAATTCCATTAGGTGTTGGACCATTTGCATAGGTAATAGCAGCAACAACACCAGTTGTTTTAACAAGCTTACCACTTTCAGCATTTCTTGCTGCTAAAACAGTCATTTGTTCATACTTTGAATCATCAATTTCTGTAGAATGATGAACGATTTCTACAATCCAACCACTTTTGATTTGTGGTGTATTATTATGTAAATTTAAGGTTGCATATAATGTTACCTCATCACCAACTACAGGCTTGTCATCTAATTCATTATATCTTTTAACTCCATCAGCACCATATGTACCATAGGCTTCAATACTTCCTGTACTATCAGTAATTACCATTTGACCATATTGATAGCTAGATATTGATTCAATTGTACCATGAATATAATATCTTTCTACTGTAGCATCAGTACTTGTGCAAAGTTTTTTAGCTTCTTCAATACTAATGATTTCTTTAGTAGCACTTGTTGAATTTGAGCTACTGCTTGAATTTGTTGTACTACTTGGACTTGTTGTGCTACTACTTGTTGTACTACTTATAGAAGCATTTGAGCTATTTTTCTCTTCACCACATGATGTAAGTGAAAAAGCTGTTAATGCTACTAAGCAAGAAGTACTAATTGTTTTGATTATTGTTTTTAATTTCATACTTTTTACCTCACATACTTTAATTATAAAGCAAAACTATAATATTACAAGTTTCGACATATGAATAAAAACGTTTTTACTCGAAAAAAAACTACTAGATTTCATTATGGTTCTAGTAGTTAAAATAATTATTCTTTATTTTTCTTTGGTTTAATAACCAATGCTCTTTCAGCACCTTCACCCTCAGATTCAGTATAAACATCACGCCAATCACTTAATTTTTCATGAATTACACGACGTTCATAGGAATTCATAGGTCTTAATTTTACAGCAACACCGCTTTTTGCAACTTCCTTAGCTGTTTTTGTAGCTAAAATTTCTAATTGTTGATTACGATTATTTTTGTAAGATCCAATATCTAAAGAAGTAATAACTCTATCTTTTGTATACATAGATATAACATTTCTAACCAAAGTTTGAAGTGCATCTAATGTATTTCCTTTAGCTCCAATTAATAGAGGATTTTCATCACTGTTAATCATATAATGAATTTCAGATTCATCATTGATGTTTCTAGCCTCTAAAAGGTATTTAACATTTAAGGCCTTTAAAATGCCCTCTAAATATCTTTTACCCTCAAGTGTAAGATTTACATCAACTAATGCTTCACAATTTAATCCTGATGGTAATTCGCCTAATACATTAATAAAGATTTTATCGCTAGAGATATGTAATTTCTCTACAGCCTTATTCATTGCTTCCTCGGCTGATGAAGCGATTATTTCAATTTTTTTCTGCATAATCTCTTTACCTCTACATCTTAGCTTTCATTTTATAATAGTTTCTTTCATTCATAATACGACCAACCTGTGATTGTCCTAATTGATAAATACCACCAATTAACCAATATAATGCTAAAGATGTTGAAGATAATGACATAATTACAAACATAACAGTCATAATTGAGTTCATCATTTTCATTTGCTTTGCTTGATCATCAGCTTTAGGATTCTTATTAGGATAATTCTTTTGATAGCTTGGTTTTCTTGTAGCTAGCTTTTGACTTATAATTGTAACAGCACCAAACATTAGAGCAATTACAACAGCAAATACCTTATCATGGGTAGTAGTAGCTTGATAGAAACTAGTATTTAATTCAAAATAATTAAATAATTTTGTATTTATTAACGCAAATTTTCCTGCAGTTTCAACACTAGCAATTCCTCCAGCAATTGTTGTAGTTGTTGTTAGGTTAATACGACGAACAACCTCATACATTGCCATAAAAATAGGGAATTGAAGTATCATAGTAAAGAAACAACCAAATGGATTGAATTTATATTTTTTATATAAGTTCATCATTTCTTGATTCATTCTATTCTTACTCTCAGGATCTGTTCTTCCATAATATTTTCTTTGAATCTTTTCCATTTCTGGTTGCATAATAGTCATCTTAATAGATGTACCATTTTGCTTTGAATAAATAGGCCAAGCAATTGTTCTAACGATTAGAGTAGTAAAAATAATACCCCAAGCATAAGAATTTCCAAGACCCTTTCCAATAGCTGAGCAAAGCCAAGCAATTGGATAAGATATAAGTGCAATTGGCCAACCAGTAATAGCTTGACCCCACCACTCAAAATTAAATTCTGCTCCATAAGTAGTATATACTCTTTGGCTCCAGTTTCCTTGACGGCAGCTTGTTAATCCAAATAACATTACAAAAACAAAGGCTAACGCAACAATTTTATTTAAATGTCTATTAAAGAAATGTCTCAATTGTTTTTCTCCTTGGTAATTTTAAGTTTATTTAGTAGAAATTCTAATTGTTCTTTTGTTTGTTGGTAGGATAAATCTAATATACTTTTTTTTGCAATTATAAAAATATCATTATTTTTTTCTCTAGCAATTGGCAATTCCTCTAAAATAGCTCTTATCCTTCTTTTTACACTATTTCTTGTAACGGCATTACCAATTTTTTTTCCTACACTTAACGCATAGCGAAAATGAATGGTTTCTGAATTTTCTTTTTTGTAGACTGAAAAATATTTATTATTCTTGAAGCATTTGTTTTTCAAAATTGCTTCAATTTCAGTATTTTTTTTCACATGATACGTTTTATTCATTTTTTAAAAAAACAAAAAGACGACAAAAACAATAAAAATAATTTTTTTGATCTTGTCGTCCTAGTTATGTCAAAATTATTAAAATTAACTAAACAGCTAATTGTTTTCTACCTTTTTTACGTCTACGAGCAATTACCTGACGTCCGCTCTTTGAAGCCATACGTACGCGGAAGCCATGAGTCACTTTTCTTTTACGTTTATTAGGTTGATATGTTCTTTTCACGTTGCATTACCACCTTTCTCACGAAACCATGCTTGTTTATTTTATCAAAAATATAATATTATGTCAATAGAATTTTTACATAACTTATTTTTTTTCTTCTGTATTATGAATTTCCCCACAGCATGGACAAATTATATCCAAATTTGCTGTAATATTAGTTATATTCCTATAAAACATTTGCGATTCATTCTTTCTTTTTGACATCCAATCATTATCAATTACTTTTATATTTTTAAGCTTGTAATTAAACATTTTGGTATAACTATATTCATGCTGCTTAACTTCACAAAATGTATCAACTATTTGCATTTGACAGCTTCTACAAATGAAATAATTTCCTTCTTTTTCTAAATTACCATAGCAAAATGGACAATCCTTTCTTCGATAATCAGAATAAACCATTCCTCTTAATAATAACTGTTCAATTCTTCTAAATGATTCAATATTACTTATACTGACAAACAATCCTTGACTATCCTCATAGGGAACAACAAAAAGGCATTCATTAGCACTTGTTTTTTCTTTAATATTTTCGTAAATCTTATTTTGACCCTTAAAAACAGAAGGAATTAGAACAATTTTATATAAGAATTCCTTACTTATCTCTATAATAAGAAGCTCACAATCATCTATTTGACTAGAATAAAAGTGAAGATTCCATTTCTTAAAGCTAAATAATAAATTTAGATTGTTTAAATCAATTATTGTATTTTCATTACAAGAAAAATTGAAATGACCTATTGAAAATATTGTAAGTAGCTTTACAAAATCAAAATAGTTCTTATCAAAATCAATTGCCATATCCATTTTAAAATCATCAACTAGATAATTTTTACTTAAAATTTCCTTTTGTAAAACATAAATTTGATGATAATCCTTATGCATTCCTAAGATATTCGTTTTACGAAGAGGTAAATGTTCTTTAAAATTTTTGTTTCTTTGATATATTGGTAAATGTAATCTTGAGGTAATAATATTTTCTAAATAGCCTAATTTATCTATACATCTTTTCGTTACATCATAATATTTTGAAAAGTTTCTAATATATCCTGTATGAAGCTTGCCTAGGGCTAAAAAATAATTCATATGATTTTTTCTTTCCAAAATATTAAATTCTATTGTTTGATTAGAGTAAATATATTCCTTTAAATATCTATTATTTGCCTTAATAAAATCTAAAATATCATCAATTGTATTACAAAAAACTCTATTCTCATAAATACTATAATTATCATTATAGGTCTTAGTTAAAAGCTTGACAGGCTTTATTCCATCATCTGTTAGATCATCCCATAGCTCGCTATGAGAAGCAATATGAATAATACTTGATTGATTTATTCCTCTAACTGATTCAATTGGTAAAACCTCTTCATTTTCTTTTAAATGAAGAAGAGGATGAACAAAAATCCTTTTAATTGCTGGAAGTCTTTTTATTATTTCATCAATCTTATTTTCTAAGGTGTCATAATCAATATCTGGATCAACCATAAAAAGAGTTAATTCCTTTATTAAATAATTATCAAATTGTAGATAAGTAAATTTAGTATGATTTTTTGTAAACTTATCAATTACTTGATACTCATTACATAAAACTTTGATATCATTTTCCTTTTTATTCATAATTAATCCTCATTTAATTTACGAATAAAGGCACTACACATAAATAAGCCGATTTCATCAAAGGAAGAGGCTAACTCCTCCTTATCATCAACATTTTTATATTCAAGCTTGCTTACCACCTTACTTAGCATTATTTTTTCAATAGCACTATTTAATACATCCTTGTTGTTAAAACAAGCACAATAGATATTTACGAAGTCTTCAATTTGCTTTAAAATTCTGTTTCCAAATGAAATATTGTATTTGCTAAGAAGTTGTTCAACATTAGAAATTATTTGGTTTCCATCAGCATCGAAATCACCATTTTTTGCTTCATTTAATAAATCAGCTAAGGTATCATAATTAATAAATTTAGGTAACATAGGCTCAGAATAGTTATGAATTTTAGGTGCACGTTTATTAAAATTCATTGTTTGAGCTCTATCATATACCTTATCACTAATTTCAAAGGTACTTTCATCTTTGTTTGCAGTTCCAATAAACCAAACATTTTTAGGTATTTTTAATGTATGACCATTTTCCAAAGCTAAATATTCAACCTTTTGACCATTAATTGTTTTAAATAATCCTACATTTAAAAGTTTAATTTTTCTTTTATCCTCTTCATTTTCCATTAAGGATAGAAAATCAGAAAAATAATATTCAATTCTACTTAGGTTCATTTCATCTAATACTATAAAGGTAGGAATATCCTTGTTTAATGCTGCCTTATAAAGACATTGAGTAAATTTTTTAGGTGTATAGGTTTTACTAAACTCATTGTAATAGCCTAATAATTCGTTTTTATCACGCCATGATGATTCGACCTCAACTATTTCACAGTTTCCCATAATAGCTTCCATAAAAATTTTAGGAAGGCTTGTTTTACCTGTTCCACTCATTCCTTGAAGAATAGCCAGCCTTGAGGCTCCAAGGCCTGCAACAAAGGTGGCAATATCCTCTCTTGAATAAGATAAATGAAGACGAGAATTTTTAGCATAATTTACAATAAATTCCACAACATCAGGTAATGTTGGATTAATATATATCTCATTTTCTCTTTGAATTAAATCAGCATCATATCTAGGTTTATTATTATCTATTTCTGTTAAAGCTGGGCAAGCATCAAAATCTAATACCTTTTCTTCTTGCTTAATAGGCTCAGCATTTTCTACTACATTTGGAATAGGCTTTGGCTCTTCCTTAGTTTCTTTTTCATCTTTATCTGGCATAGCCTCAACAAGACCAAATATCTTTTTTTGATTGTGAATAGTTCCAACAATAGTCATAATAATTATAACTACAAAGCTCATGATAAAAACAAAAATTGACTGGCTTTTTACAGTGGCTGTGTAGGATCCTACAACAGTTATTCCATATTTTTTTCCAAGATTGTTAATTAAATCTTGAATAGTTTGTTCATTAATTTTTTGAGTTATTTGATAATAAACTCCAAAAATACCTATTAAAAAGCATAACAAAACATTTACGTAAGCTGTTATTTTTACTATACGATCGTAGTCTTCAAATTTAGCCAAAAAGCAAACAAACGTGTAAATAAACAATGAAGCTGAAATTGCTAAAACACAAAAGAATATAAACGAAACAACTAAATAACTACCACTTAATTCCTTATAATTAAAAATGAAATCTTTGCCCTTTAAAAGAAGAGTTGTTTTATTTCCTACATAATTCATTTCAATATCAACAATATTAAATAATAATGATGAAAATGTTATAGCTGTTAATAAAACAATAAATAGAAGCTCCCATACTCGATAATATGACTTCTTTTCTTCATTATTATCTGGCATAGCTCTACTTGCACCTATTACAAATGAATTAATTACAACAACAATAATCATTAACAATAAAGGGATAAAGCTTGCTGTGGTTGTTTCAATTTTTTTAACATTATTATAAAATGTTATACCATAGCCTATAAAAAAGAATATAATTGTTAATAATAATGATCCATATATAGCATTTTTAGATTTAGGATAATATTTTTTCTTATCCGAAAATATAAACATATTTGCTGAAAGAGTATTTAATAGGTTTATTAAAAATAATATAAACATAATTATAAATAATGAATATAGCATTATTTTATTATCTTTAACAAAAAAACAGCTAGAAATTATTAAATTATCACCTTTAACCTTAACAACAGGAATAAAGAAAACTAATAATGTTATAACAACACTTATTATTTGTAACAATAGTTCAATTTTTTTATTTTTGGTTATTTTTTTATCTTCCATATTTATTACCTCATTTAAAATCTTATCATGATAAACTGCCAACAAAAAGCACAGTATTCCTAAAATTATAGAAATAATTGCTAAAAAAATACAAAAGCCTTTAATTATATGATAGGCCATATTAATTCCTATCAAATAAAATGCTATTAACAAATTTAAAATTGTTAATACATATAAGAGCTTGTACCTTTTTTTGAATGTAAGTGTCAAGGTAATAATTCCTAAAAAAAAACTAATAAAATACAATATAACTAACCCAAAAAGAAGGGGTGGAGCATAATCAATATTGTAATAAATACTTGCGTACTGAAATATATTATATTTTTTTGGTTCTATCGAAAGATATTCATTTGGTTTTAATTTACAAAGCATTATTATTAAGAAAAAGAATAAGAATATTGCTTGATAAACAATAAAAAAATACTTTCCTTTTGTTTTTAATTTATTTATCATATTAACCTCATTTAATTTAATTAATTAAATTATAATCTTTTATTTGGTTAAAGTCAATTTTTTCTATAAAAATATTTTTCTTACGTATATTTTATAATCGCTTCAATAATTTTTTTAGCCTCAACTGGCTTTGACAAATAATTAGTCATTCCACAAGCCTTGCCTTTAAGAATATCATCACAAAAGGCATTCGCACTCATACCGATTATCGGAATTTCTTGATTTGTTTGTCTTATTATTTTAGTTGCCTCGTAGCCATTTTTTTTAGGCATTTGAATATCCATAAATATTAAATCATAGCTATTTGTATTAAAAAGACTTATGGCCTCATCGCCATCATAGGCATTATCAACACTAGCTCCTGTATTAGATATAATTTGTGTAGCGATTTCCATATTAATTAAATTATCCTCGACAAGAAGTATTTTTTTACCAATTAAGCTAGTATTTTCATCTATCTTAGATTCTTTTGCTTCGATTACTTCACTGTTTATTTTAAAGCTAAAGGAAATTGTTACTTTTGTTCCTTCATTTATTATACTAGAAATTTTTATTTCTCCACCTAATAAATCTACCAAGGATTTAGTAATAGTTAATCCTATTCCTGTACCCTCCATTTCTTCATTTTCTCTATTAAACGGTTCAAATATGTTATTTAAAAATTCATTTGTCATTCCAATTCCACTATCTTCAATGATAAAAATAACCTTTGTTTCATCATGGATTATATTATCTTCACCAATCACTCTAAAAAGTACATTTCCATTTGGTTTATTATATTTGATAGCATTAGATATAATATTAATTAAAACTTGTTTTAATCTTTTTGAATCAGTTTTAATATAATTTTGTTTTATATTTACAAAATCATATTCAAATTTAATATTTTGTTTTAAAGATAAGCTTTGAGCTATACCTACTATTTCAGTTAATACGTCGGTTAAAATTACATTTTCAGATTCTAAATTCAATTTACCATTTTCAATTCTTGATAAGTCAAGCATTTCATTTATCAGCTTTAATAAATGCTTAGATGCTTCCCTTATAATTTTTAAGTTGTCCTTTTCCTCTTTATGAAGATAATCCTTCATTAGCATTAAATCGGTTATTCCTGTAATTGCATTTAAAGGCGTTCTTAAATCATGAGACATCCTTGATAAAAAAACTGTTTTGGCCTGTGATGCATTACTTGCACTAGTTACAGCGTCATTTAATATTTTCTTATCATTTTCCTCACAAATAAAATTTTCATTAATATCCGTAATTAAAAGAATAGCACTAATAATTTTATTTCCAATCTTATTATTCAATATAATAAATGCTTGATACCATTTAATTAATTTATTAGTTTTTAATCTGAATTTAATACTAACTGACTGTTTTGTCTTTAAGTTTTGCTTTATATTTTCAATTTTAAAAAATTCTTTAACAATATTTGTATCCATATAACAATTTTTTATGATCATTTCATTAATATAATCATCAAAGCTTAAATTATCCAAAGTATTCTTTGATAAAGAATGATATCTGTTGTGAATTAAATCGATTATTAATGATACTTCATATTTATTAGATAATTTAGTTATAATATTGTTACTTTCAAATTCGTTTGTTATATCTTTATAACAAATTAATGCATAATTCTTTGTATTTAAAACTGGTAAAACATTATATTCCATTAATCTATATTCGTCATTATAAATATGATGAACTGAAAATGATATTTTTCTATTGTTTTTTATAATATTTTTTATACTCAGAAACTTTTTTAATTTGTTTTTATCGTAATAATAAATTATTTCCTTTAAATTATCTAAAAAATCATTATATTTTTTGAATTTTTTTATTTCCTGATCATTATTAACTAAATAAGAAATACTCCCATTTCTTAAATTGAGATTTCCTATAAAAGCAAAGCTATAAGCTATAGTTTTTAATAAATTATCCCTTTCCTCGTGAATCTTTATTATTTTTCTTTTATAGTTTGTTATATCGTTTAAAGCAAAGCTTGCTATAACCTCCTTAGTTTTAGAATCTAAGGAAATAAAAAGTGAAGCATTCATATATTGATAAGTTTTTGTTTTAAATTCTAACTCATAGAAAAAGTTGTTCTCTTCATACATTTTTAATAGCTTTTCTCTAGACAAATTCCTATATTTTGCATCTAACATATATTTTTCATAAAACAAAGAAAAGAATTTGTCTATACTATCACCCTTTTTACAGCCAATATATTCTAAGAAGGACTTATCATTATAGCTTGGCATATCTGAGGCAACCTCATTCTTAGTTAAATTTAACACAACAGTCATAACATAATCAGCAATAGTATAATCGACATCCAAATCATAATTGTAATAATTATTATACACACACCCTATTGTTTTAGAATCATAAGAAAAAAAATTCAAATTTATTGAATTAGTAATTTTATTGTCTTTATATTTTTTTAATTCATCATAAACAAAAGTCTTTTGCTTATCAAAAAGCTTGTTAAAGCTTTCATTTGCATATATCAATTCGTTTTCCTCATTATATAAGGCAATAGCATTAGGCAAGGCATCATATTCCTTAATTTTTTTTATTTCCTTCGACATAATCTCACCCCAACTTAATTATATCATTTATAAAAAAACAAGGTCAAAACATTTCGCTCGACAAATAAAGCACATTTTTGACCTCTTATCCACAAAAGAAAATATTTTTTTGTGAGTATTTTTTTTATAATTGTGGATAACTTATCCACTGATTTTGCACATTGTGGAAATGTGGATAAGTTAATATTTTGGCGTATTTTCTACAATTTTAGCCTATTTTATCCACAATTTACTGGGGATAACTATTTTAAATGTAAAAGTTGTCCACATTTTTTGTGGATAACTTTCTCTTTTATTTATTATAAAAAATGATATAATTATCTTATGATTTTTAATTTCATAATATTCCTTTTTTTATTGAAATTATTAAGAATTTTAGTATGTATTAGAGGTGAGAGATTTGGAGTCGCTTAGTAATTATCAAGAGCTTTGGGATAATGCAAAGGTAATTTTACAGGAAAAGCTTGCTCCTAATGTTTATAACGAATTATTTAAAGAAACCTATGTTTATAAAATTGCTGGAACATCGATTATTGTTATTGTTCCTTCAACATATATTGAAACAAAGATAAATAAGATTTATTTAAATGTTATTCAGGAAGCATTAGAGCCAATTGTTTTTAATGATTATAAATTCGTGTTTAAAACCAAAGAAAAATATGATACTGAGGTCGCAGTTAATAGAAATGTAAATACTAGATTAAAATCAAATAATAATTTAGATCCTAGCTATACATTTGAAAATTTTGTAAAAGGTGATTCTAATATTGTTGCTTTTAGAAGTGCCATGAAGGTTGCTGAAACCCCTGGAGTAATGAATCCCTTATATATTTTTGGTAATGTTGGGCTTGGTAAAACACATTTACTACAGGCAATAGGAAACTATGTTACAGAAATTTATCCAGATTATAAGGTTTTATATGTTCCATGTATTAACTTTGTTAAAGATTATCAATATGCATCTCAAACAAAGAATATGGAAGCATTTATCGACAAATATTATTGTGATTTAGATTTATTATTAGTTGATGATATTCAGCAAATTGAAATAGGTGAAAAAACCCAGTTCGAATTCTTTAATTTATTTAATGAGCTTTATTTAAATCATAAGCAAATCGTAATTGCTAGTGATAAGCCTGCCAATAAATTAAAAATTATGGATAGATTATCTTCTAGATTTTCTCAAGGGCTTATTGTTGATATTAATGTTCCTGATTTAAATCAAAGAATGAGTATTCTAAAGCAAAAAATGGAAGAAAGAAACATTCAAAATGATAAAATATCTAATGAATCTTTAGAATTCATTGCTCAAAACTTTAAGGATAATATTAGAATGCTAGATGGCGCCCTAACAAGAGTATTAAATTATTATGATGTAATGGGTGGCCTTGGAACAATAGATCTAAGCTTTACTATGGAAGCACTAGACAAGCTATTACAGTCCCAAGCCAAAAGTAAAACTAATGATATTGATAATGTTATTGATATTATTGCTGATTTTTATCAAATAACTCGTTCTGAGCTAATAAGCTCTAGTAGAAATCAAAAATATGTTGTTCCAAGACAAATATGTATGTATTTACTAAAAAACAAATATGATTTAACCTATAGTAAAATAGGTAAAATATTAGGTAATAGAGATCATTCAACTGTAATGAGTGGTGCTACTAAAATAGAACGTGATCTTTGTACAAATCAGGAGCTAAAATCAGCAGTTGATACAATTTTAGCTAAATTAAGTAAAGTGGATAATTAATTTTTATCCACAAATAAATGTTGATGGATTTTAACCTTAGTTAAGCCATAATTTAGACTTATCCACATTATCCACAATGATAATAATAATAATAAATAATTAAGATTAAGAGGAGAATAGAAATGAATTTCACAATTGATCGTGATGTTTTGATTGAAAATTTAAATGTTATCGCAAGAGGACTTCCTAATAAAAGTCCAATGCCTATATTAATGGGTATTTTAATTGAAGTTACAGAAAACGATGTTTTCTTAACTAGTAGTAATACAGATTTATCAGTTGAGGTTGTTATAAATGATGCATCTTTAAATATAACTAAAACTGGCAAAACAATAGTTCCTGGTAAATTCTTTATTGATATTGTTCGTTCCTTTAGTTCAAAGAAGATTAATCTTTATTTAATAGAAGATAAGCTTCTTATGATAAAAGCTGATAGAGGTGAATATAAGCTTCATGTTATGGATCCACTTGATTATCCTAATATTAGCTTCGTATGCTTAGAAAATCCTTTAGTTTTAGATTCAAAAATTATTAAGACAATAGTTAGAGAAACTACATTTGCTGCTGGTACAAGTGAAAAAAAGCCAATTTTAACAGGTGTTAATTTAAAACTTGAAAATGAAAAGCTTACATGTACAGCTACTGACTCATATCGTTTAAGTCAAAAGATTTTATATTTAGATAAGACCTATAATTCATTTAATATAACTATTCCTAATAAATCATTAGATGAATTGTCAAAGGCTTTAGATAATTATTTTGGAAATATTGAATTATATTTTTCACCAAACAAACTACTTGTTAAATATAAGAACATCTTATTCCAAACTCGTTTATTAGAAGGTAATTATCCAGATACTTCTAGATTAATTCCAGCTGAGTTCCCTATTGTTTTAAAGTTTGATAAGAGTGAACTACAATCTGTAGTTGAGCGTGTTTCTATTATGTCTCCTCATGATCGTGAGCGTGATAGAGAGGTAACTTATTCAATTATTAAGTTAACTGTAACAAAAGATAAGATTGTCGATATTAGTAGTAATAATCATCAAATTGGTGATGCTCATGAGGAAATAATTCCAACAGATATTTCTTTAGCTTCACCTATTGTTATTGGCTTTTCATCACGTTATTTAATTGAAGCACTACGTAGCTTCTCATCAGCTGAGGTTACTATTAATTTATCATCTGAATCAAGACCATTTGTTGTTCGTGGCGAAAACGATGATAATTTAACTCAATTAATCTTACCTATTAGAATGGACTAGTGATAATATGAAAATATTTGTAAGAGCTCAGGACCTCGGTAAAAAGGATGAAATTACTCTAGCAAAGGAAATTAAAGCTTTAGGCTTTGATGGCCTTCAGCTAGCTATTAATAAGGCTATAGTTGGTGAAACAGCCTATGATATGGATGAGGATAGAGTAAAGGCTATAGCTAAGGCCTTTAAGGATCAGGATTTAGAGATTGCGTTAATAGGTGCTTATTTTAACCCTGTTCATTCAAATAAAGACCTAGTATTAAAAAATATAAAGAAATATAAGGAGCATTTAAAATATGCTCATCTATTTGATTGCAAATACATTGGAAGCGAAACAGGCTCATTTAATGATGATAAGTGGACTTATAATCCTAAAAATCGAACAGAAGAAGCTTATCAAGAGGTTAAAAGAATTTTTAATGAGCTTGCAATTTATGCTAAAGAGGTTAATTCTAATTTAGCAATTGAAGGCGCTAGTGGACATTGTATGTATTGTCCTAAACAGCTTAAGCGTTTAGTAGATGAAATAGATAATGGTCACGTTTTTGTAACTCTAGATGTTTATAATTTCTTAGATAACGATCATTATGATAAGGAATATCAGCATCACGTTGTTGATGAGGCTATAGCTTTGATGAAGGATAAAATTAAAAATATCCATTTAAAGGATTTTACAATGGACAAGGAGCCTTTATTAAAGGTTGGTCTTGGTGAAGGTATGATGGATTTACCATACATTATAGCTAAGGTTAAAGAGAATATTCCAGATGCAAATTTAATATTTGAGGGTGTACCAAAGGAAAGTATGGAATCAAGTATTAATTATATAAGAAAGCTATTGAATGATTAATTAGTTATAATTTAATAATAAAAGCTATAATTAAGAAGTTTATGATTAATGTTTCTAAGCTTCTTTTATTTTTTTTGTTACTACAATTGATTAAACAAAATTGAAATCTTGAAGAAATGTATTAATTTGCATAATGAAAATTTGGAAGAAATGTCGATTTTAGACAAATGAAATCTTGAAGAAATGCATTAAATATGTTATTATACTGGTGAAAGGATGTTTTTTATTACTATGTATTTTGAAAGAAAAGCCTATAAGAAACTATTAGATTGGAAGAAAAATTATGCTAATAATTATGCTGTTATGTTAGAAGGAGCAAGACGCGTTGGCAAATCTACGATTGCTAAAAATTTTGCTCAAAATGAATATAAGTCCTATATAATGTTAGATTTTTCAAACGTTTCGAAAAAAATTATTAATATATTTGAAGATATAGCTGATTTGAATATGTTCTTTTTAAGATTACAATTAGAAACTGGAGTCACATTATATGAAAATGAATCACTTATTATTTTTGATGAGGTTCAATTATTTCCTAAAGCAAGGCAGGCAATAAAGCATCTTGTTAAAGACGGTAGATATCATTATCTAGAAACTGGATCTTTAATTTCTATTAAAAAAAATGTTAAAAATATTCTTATTCCATCTGAAGAAATGAAAATTCAAGTTTATCCAATGGATTATGAGGAATTTTCTTTGGCTACAAATAATAATTATGAATTATTAAGGGAGATAGCTAAAACTAATAAAGCAATTGGTCAAGATGTTAATCGAAAATTAATGAGAAATTTAAGAATTTATATGGCTGTAGGTGGAATGCCTCAAGCAGTTGAAGCTTATGTTAGAGGTGATAACTTTGTTGTGATTGATCAAATCAAACGCCAAATTATCGATTTATACGAAAGTGATTTTAAGAAAATTGATTCATCAGGTAGAATGTCAGCCATATTTCATTCAATTCCATCACAGCTTGCCAAGGACACAAAAAAATATAGAATTTCCGAAGCTATTGGATCAAGAAAAAATATAACATCTGAAGAAATATTATACGATTTGGTTGATTCAAAAACGGTATTAATATGTTACAATTCAACTAATCCTCGTTTTAGTTTAGCTAATACTAAGGATTTTGATAGCTATAAATTATATATTTTCGATACAGGCTTGTTTGTAACATTGATGTTTATAGATAGACCTATTATAGAAAATGAAATATATGCCAAGTTGCTTTCTAATAAGCTTCCAGCAAATTTGGGATATTTATATGAAAATTTAGTTGCCCAAATGATAAATTCAACGGGAAGAGAATTATACTATCATACATGGTCTAAAGAAAACAGTACCCATTATTATGAAATTGACTTTTTGACTTCTAATGGTTCCAAAATCGATGTATTTGAAGTTAAGTCTTCAGGAATTGGTAAGCATGATTCAATTGACTGTTTTGCAAAAAAATATTCTGATTCAATTAAAAATTTATATTTGTTATCACAAAAAGATGTTGGAGCAGATGGAGAATTGCTTTTAAAACCATTTTATTTAATTCCGTTTCTTCTTTGAAATAGCAATTAATAGAATTATGAAAGATGCCTAAAAATATACTACGCATAATAAAAAGATTCTAAGATATAAAGTTTTTTTTATCAGAAAAAAAAGTGCAAAAAAAAACTATAATTTTATTAGGAAGATAGAAAAAATGATGATTAGATGAATTCAATTTTTTTAGTAAATAACAAGTAAAAGTAACTATGAAGGAACTATTAATTTATGGAATTAAAAATAGAACGTGTTATTGATAAAAGTAAATATTGGAATGAAATTAATAATCTTGCAATAGAAGCATTTCCTAAAGAGGAATATCTTTCTCCTGATGAAATATTAAATATGTCAAAATCTAGTGCAATTTGATTTTTATATCAATTAAAAAGTAGTAGTAAAATGAGTTGAAAATGGTAAAATATAAGAAAATAAGAATCAAACGATAATTTGGTAACAAAATCAGCAATAACAGGAATTTGACTCATTGTAAGTGGTGGTTTAGTAATGTTTTTTGTTTTTCTTTTCAATGTAAAAATGTTAGAATTATAAGTATAAGAGTTACAAAAGATTGGAGTGATTTTTATGGAATTTAAAGAATATCAGCACGTCCAAAAACTAGGAATATCAGAGGTTGATGGAATTCTAAAGGGTAAATGTTACATTTCATACAAAATTGATGGCACAAATAGTTGTGTGTTCTTAAAAGATGATGGCTCATTAGGCTTTGGTTCAAGACATAAAGAGGTTACAAAGGATAGTGACCAAACTGGTTTTGTACATGGCATATTATCTGATATAAAAACTTATAATAATTTACTAAAATTTTTATGTTTGCATCCTAATTACATTGTTTATGGAGAATGGTTAACTGGTGTTTACATTAAGCGTTATAAGCCGGAAGCTAAAAAGAAGTTCTATATTTTTGACATCTTTGATTTCAAAACAAAAAAATATATTTCATTTGATGATTATTCAAGTGAATTAGATAATTTTGAGTTATTATATATTCCTTGTCTTGCAATTATTAATAATCCAACAGTAGAGGATTTAAAAGCATTGCTTAAAGACACTGGAAACTATCTAATCACAAGTGGCTTAGGAGAAGGTATTATTATCAAAAATTATGATTTTGTTAATAATGAAGGCAACACTGTTTGGGCTAAAATGTTAACAGAAGATTATTCAATGCAAAAGATGGAATATAGACACAATAATGCTTTACTTGCTGAAAAATATCCTATTGAATATCAAATCTCAAAGATGTTAACAGAAGAGCACATTTTTAAGGAATATTCAAAACTAATTGCTGATAAAGGCTCTTGGGAAATCAAATATATGGCAGAATTGCTTAATCAAGTATTTATAGAGTTTTTTAAAGATAATTGGGAAATCATTCTAAAAAAGTTTAGAAATCCTATTATTGATTTTAAAGCTTTAAGGTCAATTTGCAACGATAAGGTTAAATTGGTTTTAAATTTTAACAAATAATCAAATGTTTTCGTGCATTTATTCTCTACAAGAACTTTGCTAAGTCTTCTGGAGGATTATGTTTAGTAAGATATCCAAAAAGTAGTGGCGCTTACCATATGCTTGTCAAATAGAGGACAAGGAATCTAAACTTGCGTATATTGAGGGAATATACAATACGATTGTTGTTAAAGATTTAATTGCTAGAAAGAAAATTACAGATGTTGGTTTATTAAAGGATGTTTTAAAATATGTTTTAGATTCAATAGGAAATATAATTTCTGTAAAAAAAATAACTGATACTTTATATTCAAAAGGTAGAAAAACAACCTATACAACTATTGATAATTATTTAGATGCTTTAGAAGAAGCCTTTATTATTAGTAAAGTAGAAAGATATGATATTAGAGGAAAGCAAAGATTAAATTCATTAGGTAAATACTATGTAGTAGATTTAGGATTTAGAGCTATTTCTTTAGGTGATAAGCAATATAATATAGGATATGCCTTAGAAAACATTGTCTATTTAGAGTTAGTAAGAAGAGGTTATAATGTTAATATAGGAAAGATAGACGACCTAGAAATTGATTTTATCGCTACTAAAAGTGATTCTAAAGAATATTATCAGATTTCTGCATCGGTATTAGATCCTAATACATTTGAACGAGAAATAAAACCATTTCTTAAAATAAAAGATAACTATCCCAAAACTATTTTAACATTAGATGAGTTACCTATGAATTATGAAGGTATTAAGCAAATAAATATTATTGATTGGTTACTAGATTAAAAAAGAAAAATTTGTGTATGCCAAATTAAACGAAAAATATTTATGATTTAGGCTGAAATATGATGACATCCTCTATTGTAGAACAATATTTAAGTTTATTGTAGCACATTAAGCGTTAAAATGTATGTGAAACAAAAATATAAAGTGTGTTTCATATATAAGGAGGCTCATTATTGTTAATGTAAAATTATTACACGAACAAGAAATATTAAAATCATGAATAAATAAAATAGTATATGTTTCAATTGAAATAATATAACAAAACAATAAAAAATATATTCATAGACATTTTCGTGATAATAAAAAAAACAAAAGGCGCCTTTGTGCGCCTAAAGTTTTTAAATATCATATTTTGAATTGATTTCGGCTGGTGTTTTACGCATTAGAGTAAATACAGGTAATAAGCCAAAAATAAAATTAATCAAATATAGAGCTAATGCTCCAAAAATATAGATTCCTACATTAATATTTGCGACATCGCCTGTTAGTGTAGCTAGCTTTGTATTTATAAATGTATAACCTATTACGATAATTATATAACCAATAATTGATGTAAATGTTGAATTTATAAATATATCAGCTAAATATTTAGAATAGATTTGCCATTTGGTTGCGCCAATAGAACGATAAACACCTAC
>CALCWU010000004.1 GCA_937905855.1 uncultured Mollicutes bacterium | reverse complement strand
CTCGACAAAATAACAATTAATTCTTAATTTCATTAATAAAAATTAAAAATTTCTTTTCATTTTAAAATGTGGGAAAAAGCCTTCGTTTTTTAAATAATTTATTTCAATCAAGCGCATTGATATATTCCATAAATAATAACATTTCATAAAAATTTGAATATTATCTTTTGCAAATTCAGCTAAATATTTCTTAATATTTTTGATTTCACCTTTTCCGTTTTTATTTTTAAATGTAATTTTTTGAGTAAATATATTGTATTCCGTTAAAAAGTGTGCTTCACTATTTCGAACGATATTATCCAGTGAGTTAACAAAAAATGAAGATAAAAATTCATCTTTCTTAATATTGTTTATAAAAACATTGTATTTTGACTTACACATTTTCATTATATTCATCACATCATCACTTTTATTAAAAAACTGATTGATATCATTACGCTCATACAAGTTATTTAAGGCTATTATTACAAAAGAATTATCTGTTATGAACTCATAACATTTTTTATAAAATGACTCCAATTTAGAGTATTCAATTGTAGTTATTCCACTTATTTCTAGATCTATCTTAGAAAAATCAAATTCCACAAGATAAATAGGAAGCAAACCCTTAAACAAATCTAAATACTCTTGTGTAATGGTTATAAATTTACTATTAATTGAATCTACAATTCCGTTTTTGACAATTTTTATAGAAAACTCTTTTAATTGTTTTTTCTTTTTATTAACAAGTACATCTAATTTTTCATCTATATTTTTATGATCAATTTTTGCATCAAATAATATAATATTGTCTAATAAAAACTTAATATATTCATAATAATACTTAAAATAATCATAATCATTTTGAAGATTATCACATATATTAAATTTTCTAAATAATTGAACAAGATTATTTTCATTGTTATTTATTTTTCTTTTTAACAAATCATATTCTTCATTTTTTATTAAAGATGCAATTTGTAATATTTCATTTTTATATAATTTGATGTTTTTGGCATAATCTAAAAGGCGTCCACAGTGCTTTCTTTTATTATCATTTTCAAAAAGAAATGAATTTCTTAAAAATTGCGTTTGAATTGGAACATCACTATTCTTTGTCATTTTTAGGCAAAAAAATTCTCCTGATATTTCTTGACAATAATCTGCTTGACTTTCAAATATCTCAGTTGCACCATAAATATTATTCATTTTTGTCGATGTGGACACACCATTAAACTCGGCCTCAATAGGAGAACTACACTTTGGACATTTCACATATACAACAACATTAGGATCATAACCAACTTGCCATCTAAATCTGATCTTTGTTCCGCATAAATCACATCTTACAAAAGAATTTATTGTCATATAATTTGGTTCCTTTCTAAATACTTATTAAATAATAATCGTAATAATTTGCTTTTAAGATTACATTACATACTCAAAGCTAATTTCATCATCATCAAAATTTCCATCTTTGATTAAATCACAAACAACGTTGGAATACTTAAGTGTGACTGGCAATTTCGAATACAGTACATCAGAACTATTAAAATCCATTTTAGTTAAATACAACAAATCACTAACAACTTGATTTATTGAAGTCTTACCATAAAATTTTATAATCTTTAATGGACGACCCATTCCTCTTTTTGAATTTCTATATGTTTTTCCATTGCATATATTTGCATCAACAACAGAACCATCTGTCCAGACATATGCTGAATTTTTTGATGCTTTTAAAATTGTTCCACGCTTTATTGGATAACCATTACATAAACTTTGATTAAATGGATAAACATTTATAGAAATTCCTTCAATAATTTGTATTAAAACAAAATCGTTAATTTCTGTAAATGCTCTTTTAAATCCTTGAATTTCTTCTTTTTTAAATTGACTATTTCTATGAATTACAATACAATCTAAAGGTTCAGGTTTAGAATTTTTATAATATGCATATTTGATTTTTTTGCCAAGTTCAAAAGCTTCATCTTCACTTAAATATTGATTTTTTCTTTTTTTATCTGAGACTTGTGAAATAATAAGCTGCATACCTCTTCCTGCAGCATCAAACATTTGACTACATCCAACACAAATTCCATTTGAATCCCTTCCAAAACTCATTCCCAAGAACAATGTATTCTTAGAATAAATTGCTGGATACCATGGCATTCCAACTGTTTTCGTATAAATCCCTATTGCAAAATTATATAAAATCTTGCTCCTATTATCATTTGATGTAATTGTTTTTTCTTCTAAAAACTGTGTTTTATACTTATTAGCTGCTCTTAATTTTATATTGTTATGAAAATCAATTTCCTCATTTTTTCTTATAAATGCTAGATTATTACTAATATATATTAAAACTAAATCCGCACCATTTTTATATATTATGTCACAAGCATTTAAATATGATTTAATTATACCTTGAATTCCTGCTTTGCTCATTTTACTTTTCAATTGATTTAAATTAAATTTGGGTAAATAACCATATTCAAACTTAATTTTCTTTTTAAAAATTTTCTCAAAGCCACTATAGGTTGGAATTAAGTCTATTCCTTGAACTTGCGTGCCATATTGAACCTCATTCAAAAAAACACACAATTTCTCCTTATCTTCATCGCAACATATAACTCCCACTTTTATCTCATCAATAGAAAATAGTGTTTCTTTAGGACCATAATCATTTAAAATTTTGATTTGATTAACATTTTTTGCTTTATCAACCGCCATAATTGGCTCAGCAAGCCATTCATAATTATTTTTAAGGATCTCGTTATTTAAGTTCAATTTAGAAAAAGAAACATTAATATTCGAATCACCAAAATTAAATTCATTATTAAATATCAATTTTATTTGATTGTTTAAAAATTCCCAACTTTGTTTGGTATACAAATTAGATTTTTTTCTATTAATCATACTCTTTTGATAATCAGAATTGTTTTCATTACTTATTACAAAATAATTAGGATTTAACACTAAACAAATTTGATTATTAAAAAATTCAACATTAATCCTAAGTCCTTCTTTTATTTGTTCATTATTATCTTTGTATACGTTATCTTCAAATATTAGCACTTCATTTTTACTAAGATGCCATTTCACTAATTCTTTAATTAATTTACATTTGTTTGTAATAGGAATATCCTCGTCATATAAATTACAAATAGAAATCGTAGAATCATTTGTATCAAGCAAATATTTGTCTGAAATAAAATATATATAATTTTTATATTCAGTTTTAAAATAAACTCTATCAAGATTGCATTGATTTTCTTTTGATGTTCTATAAACTCTAGCATTATCATAAATAGGGTATGCATTTAACTTAAAATTTTCAATTTGATTAGTAACTGATAATTCAAAATTATTATTTTCATTTTTTGCATAAATATCATTTAAAGCTCTATTATTTGACCCTTTCATTTTATAATATTTTTCAAACAAAGAGTCAAAACCACTTATTTTAACATAATAATGATTGGAATTGCTTAGTAATTTTGATACTTTTTCATTTAAATTGCTAACATCCATCAAATCACACCAATATATGCATACATCAGGATGTTTTTTAATATAAGCTTCCAAAAAGCTCATTACTGAATCATCTTGTCCAGAATAGCCCAAAACAACTATCTCTTGTAGATTCAAATTGTATAATCTATCCGCTAAATCCTTTGAAATACTTTTCAATTCATCTTCAGTATTTTTTATTTTGTCATAATTATAATCACCATGTAATTTAATTATATTAAGTTTAGGACTGATTATCGGTGTTTCATTTTCAGAAACATTTACCAAGTCATAGTTTTCTTCTAATTTTCTTACTGCTCTTTCAATCATAAGGTCAAAATTAGTTGTTAATACATTATTGACTTCCTTTGAAATTATATAATCAGCAAAACATAAATAACCAAATGAAGGTTTTTTTTCTTGAAATTTTTCTTTAATGAATGAAGATCTTTTCTTATAGTCAGGAAAACACTTTTCAAAGTAATATGAGTACGGATTACTTACTTTATCATTCAAAAACTCATTATCAATTATTTTTTTTAAACGATTCTCATCCATAAAATTAGTACTATTTAAACTTATTCCTTTATTTGCACAATAAATTCTTTTTTTAAATTCGAAAATCAACTGTGAAGCTCCCATACAGCCAGATGAAATTGAACATCCAGCACCTAAAAGGAAAGTAATATCTCTACCTTTTGCAATATCTAAACTATTTATCAACGCTGCTTCATCAATTATTTTGACCATATGCTTACCTCCATTAGCATTTATTTAATCTTACCTAACATTCAATATTAAATAAGTTATCCTCTTCATCTTTTTCACCATTTAAAGCTAATATTAATGATGATAATGTTTCATATGATTTAGAATAACTATTAGGTACTGAAATATATCTAATCTTTCTTTGTTTACATATTTCAATTTTCTTTTTATCATTTATAGCTGACTGATGTTTTGATATATAATGTTCTCCTCCATTTAATTCAATTATTAAACGAGGTTTTGTATTACCAAACATATCTTTAGAATATAATACTAAATCAAATTCAGCCTTATTAAAATATTGTTTTAAGGATTCGTCAACTACATCTTGTAGTACTTTTTTTACAAGCTGATTTCTCTTGACCGAAAACTTCTTATATACGCTACAAAAATGAGTCATAGTTTCAAATAATTCGTTTTCACATAAAGAATTATTTGATAAGCCAATAGCTATTTTATTAACCTTTGATTCAGAAACAGTTACTTTACCATTTGCTTTAATATAATCACTTAAAGCAATTATATCATCATCAAATTCTTTATTTGATAATGCTTTTAAAGCTTCTTCATCAGAGACGAATATTAATTTATCTTTTGCTCTTGTAACCGCAACATTAATTAATTCTTTGTTATTCGCAAGCCAATCAAAAGTCTTTTTTGAGCTCTTAAGACCAATAGCAGGTGAGAAAATAATGTTCTTATTTTCAGCACCTTGAACAGTATGAATTGTTCCACATCTAACACTTAGATGATTCTTTTCAAGAAGCTCATTTACTAATGCTGCTTGATTTCTAAATGGAGTAATAATAGACACATTACTTTCATCTAAATTATTAGCCTTTACATAATCAACAATAGCTTGAGCTTCTGGTAAATACGAATTGCGCTCTTTTGCAAAATAATCATTATGAACATTTATATATTCAAGTTGATTGTCACCTAGCTTAGTTCTTATATTAAGAAGACCGCCATAATATCTATTATTAGAATAATCTGCTATCTTTTTTCCACATCTATAATGATAGCTTAATAATATTTGAGGAGAAATAGTATCTACTCTTGTCATTAAATTCATTATAGAATTATGACAATAATCATATTGCTCAGGAATTTCATATTTTTCCATTAATTTATCATTAACGGAATTATCTAAAGTTATAACTGGTTGTAATTGGTTGACATCTCCAACCAATAGTAATCTTTTACATTTAGAAATAGCTATTAATGAAGCAGCAACATCACATTGTCCTGCTTCATCCATAATACCAATATCAAAATAAGCTGAATTACTACCAAGCTTTAAACATGAAATATTAGTACAAGCCACAACAGGAAAAGCTCTTAAGAATTTCTTAAAATTTAAATCATCCTTCAACCATTTAGTAAAATCAGTTACTCTTTTCTCTTCATCAGATATCTTAGTTAACTCTATTAATTCCTCATATGCTGGTTGATGAAGCTTTTTAATATATTTAAACGAATTATAATATAAATACATTAAAAATCCCGGATCATTTTTAACATATTTAATATTTGCAATTACTTCTTGATTAGTAATATCTGGTAAGTCTTTTAACTTATCATCAATGTTATTTTTTTGTAATTGAATTTGATTCTTTAATCTCTTTGAAGAACCTTCAAAATTCATTACAAAATCATAAAATTTATCCAAATACTCTTTAGCTTCTAATGTTTCTTTCTTCTTTTCATATAATGAAAGTAAGTTTTTTAAATCATTAAAGCCCTTAGAGGTTTCTACAGTTAATTGCTTAAGCTTGTCCTCAAAAATCCTAATGTTTTTAACATCAATCGCAACTAAATCCTTAATATAATCCAAAGTTTTATTTAATTCACTTCTATTCCCTAACCTAATTATTGGAAACAATATGCGACCATATTTACAAGTAAAATTAAACTTCTTTAATATATCATCAATAGGATGATTATTATTAGAACAAATAAGACATGTTTCATCATTTAAAAATGATGACAAAATTACATTCATTAGTGTTGTTGTTTTACCAGTTCCTGGAGGACCTTGAACATATGTTACAGGATTTTTCATTGCATTATAGACAACACGAACCTGATCAATATCAGCCTTATCATCCATTAAGACAATATTAGGCTCACTTTTACCTTTATTTCTAGCTGAAAGTTCACCAAAAAAAGCTTTCATAGGTAATTCTAATGTTCCATTCTTATGTTTATCAACAATACCTTGATATATAGTATCAAAGTCAAGATTAATATTTCTAGATATTAACATTATTAAAGGATTTTCATCTATTTTTTCAACACTTCTTAAATTATCTCTAAGTAATTCTCTTGCTTCTTCAAAATTAGAATGTAAAAGCTTAACATAATCATCAGGATTAATAGTTAAATAAGAAGCTAATGATATTTTATTATCCATAACTAAAAAGCTTTTATTAACGATTAAATCATTATTAATAACAAGGCTTTTAGCCTTAACATTTAAATTTAGTGGATAATAAGCAACAATATATTCATGACCACTGTTATCATAAATTGCTAGCTTATTAATTGCAAGTTCAGATATTTTATTAGTTTTTTCAATATCTTCGTTTTTATAAATGTCTTTAGCAATTTTTTCAAATTGCTCATCATTTAAAATAACCTTTTTATTTTTTAATAAATAATTAACGTCAATTCCACTAACATTAGAATAATCACTTTGATATGGATCAACATCAAGTATTTTAGCTTGACTATAATATTCTAATATCTTATCATTAAAATTATCAAATTCCAACCATGATAATTCATTAATATTCTTTTCAATCTTATCTATTAGAAATTTATCATATGAATAATATGTTCCATCAAGAATCTTTGCTCTTTTAATATTATCAAAATATAAATGTGAATTTATAACTTTGTTTCCCTTAAATATATTAAAAATATCAACAGTTAAAATTTTATTAGGAGTAATATCTAAAATAGAGCACCAAAAAGAAGATTCTTGCTTGTCCTTATTAACATAATCAATACTTAACCATTTATTCTCTTTAATTGCTCTTGAAATTGTTTGACCAATACTATATTTCATAATTAAAACTCCTAATAACACTACCATTTATAAAAATAAATAAATCTATATATTATATTTTACTATATTTACCTAAATTTCTCAATTTAATATTTAAAATATATTTAAGCAATTATTTATATTTAATTTTGGACAGTATTATCTTTTATATAGATATTTTATAAACGAATTAATGATAATAAAACAGTTGCAATTTGAAGAATAATAGACAAAATTGAAAAAATAATCATCATTTTACATATTTTCATTTTTTATAACAAATTTTTGAATTAATATAAATTTCTTCTGATAAATCTAACTCTATTTGTTCATTATTAATTTTGTCACAATGATTTTTAAAATCATTTGGATTTATAAAGCTAGCTATATCTTTATAAAAAAACAAGTTCTTTTTATTATTGTTTGCTTTGCTTATATTTGGGATTAAAGCACGTGCACAAAATATAACAGACAGGATGAATAATACATTAGATATTATAAATATAATTAAAGCAAATATCGTAGGAAATTTTACATCATTATAATTTTCAATGCTACAAAAAAAAGATAAATTATACCCGCCAATAACCGTGTACACTCCAAAAAATATTGCAGACATAATGCTAATTTTAATATCGGCTGCATTAATCCATGAGTTAACCAATTGAAACGATTCAAAAAAATCGTATTCTCCATTAGTTGCATTTTTATTTTTTTGTTCTATATTTGTTTTTGTCTTTTTCATACTCAATAATTCCCTTTATGCCATGTGAATATTCAATTAATTTAATTTCACTAATTTTTTTATTTTGATAATTATAATATTGTATAAATAAATTTTCAGCTGTTCTACAAGCTTCTAATATTACATTTTTTAAATTATCAAATGATTTAGGAGTTCCCAAACAAAGTTTATAATTTCCATCTTCCATTTTATCGTTAAAATGTTCTCTTTCAAATGGAAGCATTTCTTCATTAATCCATTTACCACCATAAACTTCACAACCAATATGTTGATAATCAAATGGAACAATTAAATAAACCTTTGTATAAGAAAGATTATTACGCAAATAATCATTAGAGATATTTAAATCCTTAATCAAATCATTATCAACGAGGAAAATTTCATATATTTTTTTTGTTCTTTTAGCCATTGGAATAATTTTTTCTTCAACTTGTGGGTAAAAAGTTCTAACTTCTTTAATATCATTATTAACATCGGTAAGATATTTATCATACTGTTTTTCCGTAATTTCATCATCAATTTGTATAGTATTATTCAAATTATTCATTCCATGCACCATTATAGCTCTTATCATAATAATTTTGGATTGATTTGCTTACTCTTTTACTTTCTAAAAAGCTATTATAAGTTTGGTTTGTTTTTGGATAGTTTTCTTTTGAAAAAATCTTTAAAATATCTTTTTCATTTTGTTTTTTTAATAAATCAATCACATTTTTTGATATAACAGTATCGCCGCATTTTGCTTTTGAGTCTTCTATTTCATCACACTTATCAACACTTTCGCCTAAAATAACATTATCTTTTTCATCTCTAACTCCAATTCTTGAAGCATAAATCATACCATATTCTATACCAATTCCTACATTCAAATGGATATTTTTAATTTTTTCTTGAATCATTAATGCAGCTAAAATAGCTTTCTTAACATTATTAGGAGAAAAAACAGCGACCTCTCTATCACCTTGAAATTGGACATGTATTCCATAAAACTCAATAATTGTAGAATACATTATTTCCATAAATTCTTGTGTTTTCAAATTCATTTCATTTAAATTTGTATTATTTTTTTCATACATTTTTGTTGAATTTCTAATATCGGCCATCAATATAACAGCATTTCCCTCTTTACAATTTTTCACTGATAATGAATCAAATGAAAAGCTGGTTTTAAAATTTGAAAAAATTATCTCGCCTAATGATACATTAATAATTTCTTCTCTTATCTTATTATCTATAGAATTAGGAAGTTCAATTTCTAATGAATTGATGTTAATTATATAATAACGACTCAATGCATATTTAGCAAAAGACTCTGTCCCTTTAATAGAATTAAATACATACTTCTCATATCCTATATTAAAAATATCATAAGGGACAAGTAGTTTGCCATCCTCCGCCTTAGATTGAAGTTTTGCACCGACATTTGCAGGATAACCAATTGACGTAAATTCCTCATATTTGCCACACACAAATTTATAATAATAGAATTTTCCATAGCAAGCTCCCATTTGAACAATAAATCTTGGAATACTTTTATATTTTGAACTATCCATTATAATATCTCTACAATGAACAGCATACTTTGAAATTTGAAATAATTTTTTAACCATTTCCTCATTTAAATTATAAGTGTTTCCCTCAATAAATAGATGAAGTCTAGCACCAGTAACTTTTTCTATTGTCACTTCCATGCTTTTTGCATATGACTCAATGCATTTAAAGAAAACATTAAGTGCATGCAGAGCATGAGTTACATCATTATTTTTGTTTTGATCTTTTCTAACAATTGAAGCAAAATTTTTCACATTAATATATAAGTGAATTCCTTTTTTCATTTCTAACATTTAATATCCTTCTTTTCTTTATATTCCTATTAAATAATGTCTATGCATTATCTTTACTGATATTATAACACTTGCAAATTATAATATAAAGAATAATAGTTCGACAAAATATTCATTAATTCTTAAATATATTTTATCATTATATGTAGAAAAAATCATTACATTTCTATACTTATAAAATATTTTTTATTGTAATAATTATTTCTATAAATTAATTTAATAGAAATAATATTGACATTTATATCAAATTTTACTTATAAAAAATAAAATCATAGTTTGTATATAAACTATGACCTTATTAATTGACATTATTTATTCTTAATCATCTTCATACATTAATTCTCGTAGTAAATCAAAAGCACATAATCTTTTAGCTTCTTTTTTACTTGAATTTTCTTCTACAAAACAATAATCAAGTTCAGGAATTGTCACTCTTACTGTCCATATTGGGTTACCATTTTTATCATATGATAATTCTTCTTCCCACTCTGGTTCACTAATTAGTCCTTTTTGTTTTAATTCATTTAATTGACGTAATGCTTGTTCAGAGTCAGCATCACCTACAGCTTCTATATATTCATTATTAATGTAATTATTTTCTTTTAAATAATTATAAGCATTTGCTGCACATTCATGTCTAGCTTGAGCCTTGCTTGAACCTTTACCAGTAAATCCATTGATTCCATTAATATTAAGGAAGCATACAAATGAATCATCATTTTCTTCATATTTGTAATTAGGAAGACCTAAATCATTTTGCTGCATCCATTCCTGTAATTCACCAACATAATTGCCATCAGTATCATCATAATTTTCGAAATACGAATCGAAGTCAATCATTGCTTTAACAACATCCGTTATTGTATCCATATTCCAATTACAATCAATAGCTACTGCTCCTACAATAGCTTCAAATAAATCTTCCTTAACTGATTTTTGTTCTTGAATATCATTTTGAATATCACCATTTCCCATAATTAAAAGATTATGGAATCCTAATTGATTCATACTATCAGCTAAAGCTGATTTTTCAACTAAATCCTTTTTAATATCGGTAAACTTACCTTCATCTAGCTTAGTTTGAAAATATTTAGGATTTCTTAGCCTAAATTCCTGATATGCTCTTTCCTCAGTAATGACACCAAATTTTTCCATCATAAGTCTAATGACAGCTAAATCTAAAGCCTTATCCCCAATAAACTCTAATACCTCATTATTTTGACCACCGTGTTCTGCAGAAAAGCTCCTTCTTATAAAAGCCTGTTGTAGTAAATCCAAATTGTCAAATTTGTATCCAATTGTATTTTGAATACTTTTTAAATCTTTTGTGTTCATTTATTTTTCTCCTAGTATAATATATTTGTAAATGAGAAAAATAAAAGACCTATAAGTATACACTACTCGTACTATAAAAAGAGTAGCATTTTATAGATCTAATTAATTAAAATATTAATTATAAATTACTATTAATATCTAATATTTACTTTCATAAATAAATTAGTTATTGCTAATATTTTATATTCATTATTTTACTTAGTTGACCTATTAATCTCATCTACAATAAAATATTAGCATACTTTTAAAATAAATGCAAGTATAGATATTAAAAATATAAATAAAAATGTATAATAATGTATCTAACAAAACAAAAGTAATCATTTAGTTTCTTTGTAAATTTCTCTAATAGAAATTCTTCCTTGCATAGTAAGGGAATCAATTAATCTATGTGTTTTCTTTTCACCTGCATATCCTTCATATGCATCAATAAGACAAGTTACTCTTGATATTTGTTCTAAAATAATTAATTCTCTTTTTTGCTCATCATATACATAATATAAAAATACCAAACTCGTTGATTTGGTAATATTAGTTAATTCCAAATAATCAAAAATAGGAAAGAAATAATTATAATCTTGCTGATTTAATGAATGTCCAAAAACAATTAAAATATCAAAATTTTTATCAAAAGAGGAATTCATAATGCCAGTTGTTTTGGTGATATTAATCATTCTTCTTGCCACTTTAGTAAACAAAAAATGTGGTAAATTAACATTTAATTCAGTTGAATCAACACCAAAAATAGGCTTATTATAATCACCATTTATATGATGAATGTTATCAAATAAATTCAGTGCTTGTTTTTTAACGCTTTTATTATTTGTATAATTAAAAGTATCAACTGAAATAATGTTTTTGCTTATTTCGCTCGTAACCCAATTCTCAAATAGAGATATACTTGGCTCAACCTTTTGAAAGTAATTATCAACATATTCTTTATTTACATATCTACCAAATTTTTCTTCAAATTTATTAAGTTCACTCAAGACAAAAGAATAAAATTTATGTGCATCTGATAGAATTATATTTTTATTGATAAAATAAGTTACCATTATCATCTCTTTCCGGTTTCTTTCAATTGAAGCATGTCTTGTAAAAAGAATTTCATATACTGTTTCCCAATAACCATCATATTTAGGATCATTCATTTTAAAAGTAACTAGTATTTCTTTTTCAATATCCCACCAATCACAATCTCTTTCGCCTATTTCTAAGGCAAAATAGATATCCCAGATATTATCAATTTTATAATTATATTGAGGTCCAAAACTCATCCAATTAGCTGAATAACAATTTATATAATTCGCCAAATCTTTTATCGATTGTACCCATTTTATTATTTCATCATATTCTTTTCTTTGAGAATTAAAATAATCAATATATCTAGTTTTTAATCCACAATACAAATCAAATCCATTTCCTAAAACTAATTTTGCACTATGTTTTCTTTGCACATTATCACTTCCATATAATCATCACACTATTCATCTAACATTTTCTTTATAGCTAAACCAATTGCCTTTCCCATTAATGGTGGTACAGCATTGCCTATTTGAACTAATTGCCATTTCTTGCTGCCTTTAAAAATGAAATCAGCTGGAAATGACTGTAATGTTGCAAGTTCTCTTGCTGTTAAGCATCTAGGTAATTTAGGATGAACATTAGTTCCACCATGATTTTCTTTAATAGTACAAGATGGTTTATCCCAAGGTGATTTCTTCCAAGCATCTGAATAATTTTTATATAAACTTTTTCCTTCAGGTATAGCTGCAAGACGTTCTTGCATTTCCTTTGTATGCTTAGAAAATACGTGATTAATTTCAGTATTTTCAGGCATTGTCATATATGGAGCTATAGCTTGTCCTAATGTTACATATGTTGATTCATCATATATAGGCTTTGGATGATAATTAGTCTTTCCAACCCTATTACCAATAAAAATAACTCTTTTACGATATTGTGGAACACCATAATCAGCACTATTTAATACTGTCAAATTAATATCATAGCCAATTTTTTTATAATCTTCTATAATCATTTCTTCAACCTTACCATTAAGCATAGAACGAAGGCCTTCAACATTTTCCATAACCACAACCTCAGGTTGTAAATGTTCAACAATATCCTTCATTTCTTTATATAAGCTATTTCTAGGATCATCAACTACTCTATAACCAGCCATACTAAATCCCTGACAAGGGAACCCACCAACAATAACATCAACCTTTTTATCTTTAACTGATTCATATAAATTGTCTTTAACTGATTGTTCTCTAATATCTCTAGTTTCTACATTTTCATTAAATTGTTGTTTTTCAATAAAATTATACTTATATGTTTCGACTGCTTGTGGCATAATTTCAACACTTGCAATAGGATTAAATCCAGCCATTACTAAACCACAACTTAAACCACCAGCACCTGAAAATAAATCAATGAAATTATAACCATTTAAATCATTTTTGTCACGCCAACCATCTTTTGTCCATTCAGCTGAAACATCAATCCAATTAACTTCATCATCTCTTTTAACATTGTTGTCTTGTTCTTCAGTACCACAACAACCATTTAAAACCCATTCATCAAAATCTTCTTTTTCAATTCTTGTTTTATTTTGTATTTTAGTACTTTTAAGTTTCCCAGCAGCTACTGCTCTTCTTATTGTTTTTTGACTCTTACCAGCTAATGAGGCTGCTTCAGCAATCGTTATTATAGCCATATTAATCCTCCAAATGTCCACTACACATGTAATTACTATGACCATTATACATGATTGAATAAATAAGGTCAATAATTATTTGACATTTTTTATAATTTTAAGTAAGTTCTTAAAATTAAATCTAAACTTAAAGCAATTACGATGATTATGTACTTGAAATTCACCAAATGAAATTCCATCATAATAAACTGTATTACTTTCGTTCCATTCATCAATATTTTTCTTTGAGAAGGAAAACTTATCTTTTTCCCATTTAAAATCCATTCCTAAGCTTTTAGGAAATATTTCATAATTATAAATAGAACCAGTATTAATTACATTCTTCTTATCAATAAACAACCATAATAAATAATCAGAATCAAACATATGTTCTAAATAAATTGGCATCAGTTCTTCAATATGATTAAACACCATATTTTTAAATATTAAATTATCAATATGGTCAGCATCTATTAAATGCTTAAAATATAAATAACAAGTCTTGTCATTAGGTTGTCCTACCTCTGGTGGACAAACCATTTTACCAATATTTGTTTTTAATGATAATGTTTTGTTACCTTCCAAAACAAAATCATATGAGCATTTACTATTGCCACCTCTATCACCAATTGTACTACCACTATGAGCTATTGGTTTTGGTAAATAACTAAATGCTGATTTTATTACATCTTCTAATTGATATTCAACTTCAGGAGAATATCTTGTCGAAAAATTATTTGGACATTTAAGATTAAAAATGTCACAAATAGTTTTTTCAGCAGTAATTCCAATTGTTTCTGTATTATTTCTTTTGGAAATTAATAAAGGAATAAAATTCTTCATAATAAATCTAAATTTAAAAGATCTATTTTTATGAACTTGAACTTCAGCAATTGATTTATTTTCGTATTTTAATGTTGTACTTTCTTTCCATTCATCATAATTTTTGGTAAAAGAAAACTTATCCTTATTAAAATCCATATCAACATCAGCATTACCATCAATTAAATGATAAGAAAAATCATCACCTTTTTGAAATATCCATAATATATGATCAGCATCTAATAAAAAATCAATAAATATAGGCATAGCCATATCAATATGATCAATAATTAAATGTTTAATATCATCCTGATTTTTGATAGTTTTACCATAGACATCTTTAAAATATAAATTTAGTTTTTCAAAGCCTGCTTGACCTACAATTCTTGGTGCTACTTTATCGCCAGAAACATTAGTTCTAATTGATAATGTTGAATTATCAGATAATATAAAATTATAAGGAACTTCTTTATTATTTTCATCAACATTAAAAGTAGTACAAGAAACTGGTTTTAAATTCAACTTATCAAAGATATTATCAACAATTTCCTCGATATAGCTAACTAATCTTTCTTCGTTATTAGCATCAAAAGTATTCTTTAATCTAGTTGAAGTAACCTTAATATTAAATTTCTTACATATTATTTTTTGAACCATAAAGCCAAACAAAGCATTATTATACATTCTTATTCATCCTCTTCTATTTCTTCTTCATAATTAATTGTTCATATATATATAATACGAATTATTTTCCTTATTTTCTAAATTATTTGCTATATTTTTATTATAAACGAAAAAAGAAGTAAGCTCAATAATATAATAAGCTTACTCTCATAACTATTAATGCTCACTTGTTTTAAAAAAGTTATCAACAAATACTTCTTCACCTTTATTTGCTTGTCCTTTTTCAACATATGTGTTTATTAATTCATCTAATGATTTTGAATTCTTAAACATTGTATCTTTTGATATCTTCATTACATCATCCCACAAATATTCAAATACTTTATATGCAAATTCTTTAATATCTTTTTCGTTTGTTGTATCAATGGAGGGTTTTCTTAATCCTTTTTTATCAACGAAATATACTCCTAATTGCTTGTCCTCAGAATTTGTTATTTCATCACTTGATTCTATAATAAAGTTATTAATGGTATTGCAAAAATCTTTCCAGGTTCTATTCATTCCTGGAATATACCAATTTGCATATTCGTGCTCTTCAGTAAATACATTTTGAAGTTTTTCAAATTTCCAACGTCTTTTAAATGCTGTATCTAATGTATATACGTTTTGATCACTTGTATTCATTGTAGCTATTATACTTAAATTTGATGGAATCTTAATATAATTAAATGCATATTCAGGATTTTGTTCTTCTAAATATTTTTGAATATTTACGTTAGTTATACTATAAACACTTGTTCCATTTTCTCTATCTAATAATTGAAATATATCACCAAATATACTTGCAGCATTTCCTCTATTTAATTCTTCAATTACTAACGCTACTGGTTTATCTACATTTTGAATTGCCTTATTTAAAGCTAAGGCAAATGGACCTGGAATAAATTCGTAAGATACTGAACGATCAGATTTAACAATTGGCATTACTTGTCCAACAAAATCACTATTTGAATAATCTTGATAGAAAGTTGTTCTAATAGCATC
>CALCWU010000003.1 GCA_937905855.1 uncultured Mollicutes bacterium | reverse complement strand
TGTCATTAAGCTTTGTTCCAAATAAACCAATTGCATTATTATATTCCTTAAATGCTCCTATAAAGCCTGTAATAACTAAATATGAAAGCATTGGTGAAATCATTGGTACAGTAATTTTAAAGAAGGTACGCATTTTTGATGTTCCATCAATTTTAGCAGCATCATACATCGTTTTATTAACTGATTGAAGTGTTCCAACTAAAACTAAAATCTTAAATGGCATAACATTCCAAATTGTATAAAAGCACATTACAAACATTTTAGCAGCATATGATCCACTTAACCAATCAACAGGATTAATACCCAAATGCATTAAAATCGTATTCATAATACTATAGGAATTTGTCGTGTCCTTAAAAATAATCATAAATACCATACCAACTGCCAAAGCATTAGTTACATATGGTAAAAAGAAAATTGTTTGAAAAATCTTTTTAAGTGGCTTAATAGCATTAAGACCAACAGCAATTAACAAAGCAATAATTGTTGATAGCGGAACTGTAATAATAACAATTAGCATTGTATTCTTTATTGCATCAGTAAAATGATAGTCATTAAAAATATATCTAAAATTGGCAACCCCAACTCCTGTATATATTTTTTCAACTGAATTGAAATTCTCTTCAAATGAATAAATAAAAACATCAAATAAAGGATATAGCATAAAGGCTATTAAAAAAAGCATTGAAGGTAATAAATACAGCCATCCCTTTAAAGATTCTTTTTGTTCCATATTAATCATCTCACTTTTATAATTATTAATTATATTGTAGCAAATAATTAATAATTATGCAATTATGCAAGCGCTTAAACAAAAATTAAATGATTAGATTTTTAGCAACAATTTTCTTATCAACATAAATTTGCAGATATTTTCTTTTATTAAATTCACAAAATTCAACAACTATATCGTTTTCTTTTTTATTAATAGGTAAATAGATATCATATTTCATTTCATATTTATCATAATACCCTTTTCTAAGTATTCTTTTATACTGATATTTAGAAGCTTCATTCATTAATTTTTTATGTAACTTCCAATCATCTACCATATTTATACTAACAACCACAAATTTTGTATTATATTTTGAAAATGTAGTAACTAGTACTCTTCCTGAGCTTGTTGTATAGCCAGTTTTTCCCGCAATAGCATCACCATTTAATATCAGCTTGTGCTTATTATAAACGAATATCTATCATCTATACTATAGTTTTTGGTTCCCGCTATTTTTAAAAATATCTCATTTTGAGAAGCATAGCTCATTAATAAGGCCATATCATAGGCTGTAGAAATATTATAATTTTCTTCATCAAGGCCTGAGGAATTAACAAAATAACTATCATTCATACCAATTTTTTTCGCCAAATCATTCATTAAATAAATAAAATCAAAGCTATCATTATTAGATAATGCCAAAGCTGCATCATTACCACTACGAAGCATTAAAGCATACAATAAATCTTCTCTTGTTAAAATGTCAGATGCCTTCAAATAGGCCCTACTGCCAATTGCCCTAGTATAATCATCTAAAATAACAATTTTTTCATTCAAATCAAAATTTTCAATACAAACTATCGCGGTCATAATCTTTGTTGTAGATGCAATTAATAGCTCTTTATTTTCATTTTCTGATTTTAAAATTCTTCTTGAGGAGGCTTCCATAATTATATAAGAGCTACCAAGCTGTCTAAATGAGCATAAAAAAAATAAAGGTATTATAAATAAGCACTTAATAAATTTCAAAAAAATCACCCTTAAATAATATGACAGCCATAAAAAAAATATCTAGCAAAAAGCTAGATATTATTCTTCTTCGTTTTTCTCTTTTTCTAATACTTCTTCATCAGTAGCATCACAAACGCAAACATGAACCTTATCGATACGTCTTCCATCAACCTTAGATACTGCTAAAGTTATCTTCTTTTGATAATCAACATAATCTCCATTTTCATCCTGCTTTGTATATGTTGCTATATAATCTATACTTGCACCAACACTAGGTAGCTGCTCAAGTGAATCATAAAGCCAGCTTCCAACCTTGTTTGGTACATTTTTAGGTTCATCAGGAATATCTAATTCCTCAAACAATGTTGATACATACATATCACCACTAACCTCTAATGATCCATCCTCTAGTACCTTAAATTCTTTTTCATCAGCATCATCATATTCATCATAGATTTCACCAACAAGCTCCTCTAAGGCATCCTCCATTGTAACAAGACCAAGGGTATCACCATACTCACCACTAACAATAGCTAAATGGCTCTTTTCCTTTTGCATCTTTTTAATCAAATCATCAACCTTCATTGATGATGAAACATATAATACCGGTCTTAAAATACTTCTAACATTAAAATTATTATCTTTAATATAAGCAACAAAGAAATCACGCTCATATAAAATTCCAATTATATGATCCTTATCCTCTTCGAATACAGGAATTCTTGAAAATTGATTTTCTAAAAGCATTTCTCTTATTTCTTCATTATTTGACTCAATATCTATCGCAAACATTTCAATTCGTGGAACCATAATATCCATTACGGGACGATCATTAAGTTCAAATACATTTTTAATAATTGAAACCTCATTTTCCTCAATAGAGCCTTGATCCTCCATTGTGTCCAAAATAGCCTCAAGCTCAGTTTCATTAACTGTTTCCTTTTCTTTTTTCATAAATAAATGCTGTAAACGCATAAAAATGAAAACAATTGGGAATAAAATAAATGAAAGATAATAAATAATCCATGAAACCTTTAAAGCAATAGCATCTGCATAATTTTTAGCAATTGTTTTAGGTAAAATCTCACCAAAAATTAATAAAACAATTGTGGTGATTAATGTTGATATCCATTCGATTGGTCCAATTTGGCCAAAAATACCTGTAAAGAATCCAAGTGCTAATGTAGCAATAGCAGTATTTACAATATTATTTCCAACTAAAATAGTTGTTAATGTTTTTTCAAAGTGCTCAGAGCAATACATTGCTTTCTTACTACCATTTCGTCTTTCCTCAATAAATAGCTTAAGTCTTACCTGAGAAGCACAAGAAATTGCTGTTTCACTCATTGAAAAAAATGCTGACATTAGTATTAGAAATACTAATAAAATAAAGATGGGTACATTAAACGTAACTGTTTGAATAAATAAAACCATCGACCTTTGTATGTCCAATTTAAACTTTCCTCCTAATTAGGCACGTGACGAATATTTTCCGTCTATCGTTGATATTATAATATCTTCGCCATTTTCAATAAACATTGGTACTTTTACTAATAAGCCTGTTTCTACGTAGGCATCCTTTAAAGCTGCAGTTTTTGTGTCACCACGAACTGCTGGATCACATCTAGTAACCTTTAGTGTTACCTTATCAGGCAAAATAACACCTAAAATTTCTGATTCAAAAAATACGACATCAACTAGAATTCCTTCAACTAAATAATTAAGTTCATTTTTTAAATTCTCTTTAGGAATTTCTATTTGCTCATAGGTTTCATTATTCATAAATACGAGACTGCTACCTGAATCGTATAAATATGACATTTTAACCTTATCAATATTAGCACGTTCAACCTTTTCAGCAGCACTAAAGGTATAATCAATTACAGCCTTTGTTCTTGCATTACGAAGCTTTGTTCTTACAAAGGCAGCACCCTTACCTGGCTTTACATGCATAAACTCAATTATTTCATAAATATTGCCGTTATATTTGATTGTCATTCCGTTTTTAAAATCATTACTAGAAACCATAAATTCCTCCGTATTGCTTTATATTATATCATACTTTATATATTTTTCAAATAGTTTATGGCTTCTAAATAACTATTTTCAAATTTTGCTGAGAAAACTTTTGTCGAAAGAGGACGAATATAATTAATCTTTCGATAATCCTCACGATTATCAACATCAGATAAATGAACCTCAATTATCGGTCCCTTAAACATTTCAAGAGCATCATGAATTGCCACTGATGTATGAGTAAAGGCACCAGGATTAATAACAATCGCATCAAATTTATTTAAGGATTTTTGAATTATAGTTACAATTTTTCCTTCGTAATTGCTTTGAACAAATTTAAATTTTAAATCCCTATTGCCATTTTTTATTAAAGAATTAATTTCCTTTAGTGTTAGATTGCCATAATGCTTTTTGTCTCTTCTTCCAAGCATATTTAAATTTGGTCCATTAATTATTAATATCCTTTTCATAATTATTTATCACCTCAACAATAGCGCTAATATCCATTTTAGTAGTATCTATAGCAATATCTGAAAAGAAAGCATATTTATCTTTTCTTTCTTCATATAAATCATAGATAGTTTTTTCATTTAACAAAGGTCTAATATCCTCAGTTCCCTTTGTTCTTCTTTCAAGCTCAGTAAGGGGTGCTGTTAAATATAATACTAATCCTTTCATAAGATTCTTATTCTTTTTATTAACAACTATTCCTCCACCACAAGCAACAACTATATTATCTAATTTGCTTAATTCTAAAAGCATATTTGACTCTAAATCTCTAAAATATTTTTCACCATACATTTGAAAAATTTCACTAATAAATAAGCAAGCTTGTTTTTCAATATATTCATCTAAATCAATATAACGATAATTTATTCTTTCTGCTAATTTTTTGCCAATGGTTGTCTTACCACTTCCTGGCATACCAATTAAATATATCTTCATTTTTTCACCTATTCAAAAATACATCTATATCCTTACAAATTTTATCAATAGTATTAGAAATATTATTTAAATCAACATCATAAAAATTTGTACTCATTTGATTTTTAAACCAAGTAATTTGTCTTTTAGCCAAATGCCTTGAATTCTTTTTAATTTCCTCTATTGCCTCATCAAGGCTTATTTCTCCCCTAAAGTAAGGAACAAATTCCTTGTAGCCAATCGCATGTGGTAAGATATTTTTATCATATAATGCTTTAACCTCGTTAAGTAAGCCCTGGCACATCATTTGATCAACACGTTTATTAATTCTATCATACAATATATCTCTATTACTAACATTTAAATAAACTATAAAATAATCATATAAAGCCTTATCCTTATTTTGATACATAGCTAAAGGCTTTCCTGTTTCTTTAATTATTTCAATAGCTCTTAATACTCGCTTAAGATTATTTTTATGTAGCTTTTCTTGATCAATATTAGGGTCAAGCTCTAAAAGATAGTTATACAATTCATCATTCGTATAATCCTTAAATTGATTTTCAAATTCTTCATTTCGACTTCCAGCCTCAAATTCATAATCAAATAAAACACTTTGAATATAAAGGCCTGTACCGCCACATATTAAAGATATCGGATTTTCATCAATGATTTTTCTTGTTGCCTTTTGAAAATCAAATACTGAATATTGAACTGTTGGCTCACAAACATCAATTAAATGATGTTTTACCAAACCCATCTCCTCCTTAGTTGGCTTAGCACTTCCTATGTCTAATCCTTTATAGACACTAACACTATCACCACTTATAATATCTAAATTATATTTTTTAGCAATTTCAATACTTATTTTAGTTTTACCAATAGCTGTTGGTCCAACAATTGCAATTACCTTATTCATGAAACAATCCTTTCAAACATCTTTTCAAGTTCTTCATTTGTTAGATTAATAATTGTTGGTCTTCCATGAGGACAATGATAAGGATTTTCACATTTATTTAATTCCTTTAATAAAGCAGTAACCTCATCATAGGAAATTCTTTTATTTGCTCTTATTGCTGACTTACAGCTTATTTGCTTAGCAATTCTATCCCTAAAATATAAAATATCAAATTGGCGATTACTATTAAATAAGGAAATAATATCTCTAATAATTGCCGGAGCATCAGGAGCTGAAAGCCACATTGGTAACTCATTTACATAAACCATATCATTCTCATAGCTAAGCAAAATTCCCAGCTCATTAAAATCATTTAGATGCTCTCTAGCAATTAATGATTCATCTAGCGTTAAATCTAAATCAATTGGGAAAAGTAGCTTACTTTTAGGCTGATTAGGATTATTTAAAAGCTTTGAATAATATTCATATTTAATTCTTTCAGCTGCTGCATGCTGGTCCATTAAATATAGGCCATTTTCATTTTGAAATATTAAATAACAGCCTAAGGCTTGACCTATATATTCCATGTAAGGAAGCTTATTTGGAACTATTTTTTCAGTCTCTTTTGGTTCATTTATTTCTTCCCTCTTAGTCTTTGCAATTGTATTTTTTGTTTCATTAACATCTATATTATTATTTGTAGGGATATTTACTTCTTCTTGTTTTTGACCATATTCTTTTATATTTTCATTAAGCTTTACTGGTTCAATAGGTGTATCAAAAATTGTATCCTTAATATATTTTTTTTCAGGTACAACCTCTCTTCTAGGAATTTGAACTGTTCCCTCTAAGGCAAGCTTTACTTCACTTTGAAGTTTTAAGCAAATATTTTCTTCATTAGATATTTTAATTTCAATTTTTGTTGGATGGACATTTACATCAACCAAAATAGGATCAATATCTAAATAAATTGCCGCAACTGGAAATTTACCAATTGGAAGCTGCGTATAATAGGCATCAATTAAGGCTTGAGAAATGGCATTACTTCTTACATATCTACCATTTGCACAAAGAGTAATATCAAGCTTTGTTGAACGATAAATTTCAGGTTTTGCAAAAACAACTAAAATCTTGGCGCCATCAGCCATAAATTCCTTTTTTATTAGATTTTTAGCAACATTAAGGCCATAAATTTCGCCAAATAATTCTTCATAAGAGCCATTACCAGAGGTTCTTATTAAATTTTTATCATTGCTATATAAAGAAAAACTAATAGAAGGATTTGTAATTGCAAATTTGTTCATAATGAAAACAATGCTTGATAATTCCTTAGTTAAGCTTTTAATATATTTTAGTCTTGCAGGTGTATTATAAAATAAATTTTCTACTGTTACTGTAGTTCCCTTTTGACATGGTGAAATTCCTTCATTTTGAATACTACCACCCTTATAAGTAACCTGATAGCCACCACTACCATCATTGGTTAAAATTTGCATCAAGGAAACAGCAGCAATTGATGGAACTGCCTCACCTCTAAAGCCTAGTGTATGAATTCTTGCTAAATCATATTCATTTTTAATTTTAGATGTAGCATGTCTTAAAAAGGCAAGCTTAGCATCCTCAGGTGCCATACCATCACCATCATCTATAACCTTTATTTTACTAATTCCACTTTCATAGACATAGACACTAATTTTTTTAGCGTGGGCATCAATAGCATTTTCTACCAATTCCTTTACAACGCTTGCTGGCTTTTCAACAACCTCTCCAGCAGCTATTAAATTGGCAAGCTTAGCATCCATCTTAATAATTTTAGGCATATAAACCTCCTAAAGCTTTGATTTTAAATCATTAATAAAATTAAGAGCCTCTAAAGGAGTTAGCATATTTACATCTACAGCCTGAAGCTGCTCTTTTATTTCATTTAGCTTATTTTCATTTTTAATCTCTGGCTGCTCTTCATAGGCTTCAAAGTTAAACAAATCCATATGAGCACCACTTTGTGCCTTATTATCAGCCTCTAAAACATTCAATATTTGTTTACTTCTTTCAATTAATGACTTAGGAAGCCCTGCTAGGGATGCAACATTTATACCATAGCTTTTATCAGTTGGACCATCTAATACCTTATGAAGGAAGGCCACACCATTATCAGTTTCTTTAGCTTCAACATGAACATTTTTTAGGTGCTTCAAGGTTCCCTCTAATGCTACAAGTTCATGATAATGGGTTGAAAATAAGGTAACAGCTCCAATTCTTTCATGAATATATTCTAAAATAGCCTGGGCAAGTGCCATACCATCAAAGGTAGCAGTACCACGACCAATTTCATCAAATAGAATTAAACTATTCTTTGTTGCATTACTAATAGCATAATTTGCCTCCATCATCTCAACCATAAATGTAGATTGACCACTTATAATATCATCAGAGGCACCAATTCTCGTAAAAATTTGATCAAATATCATTAGCTTTGCTACACTTGCAGGTACAAATGAACCAATTTGCGCTAAAATAGCAATTTCCGCAAACATCTTCATATATGTTGATTTTCCACTCATATTAGGTCCTGTTATTAAAATCATATTATATGAATTAATAACTACATCATTAGAAACATAGTTTTCCTTAACAAGGCTTTCAAGCACAGGATGTCTACCATTTATAATATTTACACTTCTATCATTTGAGAATGTTGGTCTAACATAATGATATTTCATACTTACTATAGAAAAAGCTATCATTACATCAACGTGAGCAATTAAATTTGCTAAAGCCTGTAAGGAGAAAATATACTTACTAACATCATCTCTTATGGAAGTGAAAATATCATACTCTAAATTTTCAATTTGTTCCTTAGAATGAATTACAATCTCTTCATACTTCTTTAATTCAGGAGTTATAAATCTTTCGGCATTTGCCAAGGTTTGCTTTCTTTCATAAGTAGTATCATCAGGCAAATTTGCAACTGCACCCTTACTTACTTCAATATAATATCCAAACACACGATTATAACCTACCTTTAAGGTTTTAATTCCTGTATGTTCTCTTTCATGCTCTTCAAAATCCGAAATCCATTTCTTACTATTATTACTAATATCCTTTATTTCATCAAGCTTAGCATTATAGCCATCCTTAATCATTCCGCCCTCTTTAATTGTAAATGGTGGATTATCAACAAGGCTGTCCTCTAATAGCTTATATAGCTCCTGATGTGGATTTAAGTCCTTACCAAGCTTTTGAATTTCAATTTGATTGACACCCTCTAAAAGCTCTTTAATTCTTGGCATGTTAGATAATGATCTTCTTAATTGAACAAGGTCCTTAGCATTAGCCCCACCACAAGAGATTCTACCAAGGATTCTTTCTAAGTCATAAACTGTTTTTAGACATTCTCTTATTTCTTCTCTTGCAACATAATTATTATTAAAGGCCTTAACACAATCTAATCTTTGTTCAATCTCTTCTTGATTAACAAGCGGTCTATCTAAATATCTATGTAGCATTCTTGAACCCATTGCGGTTTCACATTCATCAAGAAGCCATAGTAACGAACCATTTTTTGTTCCTGTTCTTAGTGTTTCTGTAAGTTCTAAATTTCTTTTAGTGAAGGCATCAAGTCTTAAATAATCATTAGATGAATAAAATTCCATCTTTTGCATATGCTTAATTTCTTGTCTTTGCGTATCAATTATATAGTTAAGTAAAATACCAATAACATAATGGTATTCCTTAGCAATTTCCGCACATACATAATTTAAATATTTAGGAACCTCTTTATTTTCTTCAAATGAAACAACAATTTGATAATTATTTCTTAATAAATCCAAATTATTTTTATTAAATGTAGGTAGGGTTATAACCTCCTTGGCATGAAGTGATAAAATTTCATTTAATAATAAATCAAAGCTATTAAATAATGTTAAAAAGCTTTCACCAGTAGAAACATCTGCATAGCATAAAACATATTTTTTATTAACATAGCCAATACTTACAATGTAATTATTTTCTTTATCATTAAGCCCAAGCTCAACAACCGTACCAGGTGTAATAATTTTAATTACGCCTCTTTTAACAATTCCCTTTGCTAGGGCTGGATCTTCGATTTGTTCAGCAATTGCTACCTTATGACCATTATCAACAAGCTTTTTAGCATAAGGAGCATAGGCATGGAAAGGAATTCCACACATTGGAACTCTTTCACTAACACCAGCATCCTTACCAGTTAATGCTATTTCTAATTCCTTAGAAGCAATAGCGGCATCTTCAAAAAACATCTCGTAAAAATCACCAATTCGAAAAAAGACTATCGCATCCTGATAGTCTTTCTTTAAATCTAGATATTGCTGCATCATTGGTGTAAATTTACTTTTATCAATATCTAAAAAATTCATTCTTTCACCTTACTACTTAATCATTTTAGCAACAGGTTCAGCAATCTTTTTCATAAAATCACTAAATCCCTTAAGCTTACTATCAAAGAAGCTTACAATATTACTAAAGAATGGTGCTGTTTCATTCTTTGCATTTACAACAAAGCTTATATATAAGAAAATAAATGCTAATAACAAAATAAGGAAAATAGTACCTATTATACGATGTCTCTTACTAGCACGTCTTTGCTTTTCAATCTCACGAGCTTGCATTAAATACAAATAATTTTCAATTGTTTGACCATCCTCGTTATTGGCAAGACCCTTCTTACTGATACGCTTAACATCCTTTTTAATATTCTTAACTGACTTCTTTTGATTCTTCTTAGCATTCTTACGCTCTAAATGGGCCTTACGCTTTTGCATCTGCTTAGATAAAACAACCTCATCAGTAACCTTTTTATCTTCAAACTTAGGCTTATCATTTTGGAAGCATTCATTTGCTACTTCTTCATCATAATTTTTATTTTCTAATGTTTCATCGTTAATTGTAACATCCTTATGAACAGCCTCATATTTAGCAGTTGTTGCAGGCATCATTTCATGAATAGTTGCTCTTATAGCCTGAACAATTGTATCAGTATCAATTGCTTCATGACTTACAACCTCATTACGAGGAACATTAGCTAAAACATATGCTTTGATTTCTTCCTTAGATTTATTTAAAGCATCAAAGCTATTTTCTTTGATCTTTTCATCAACAATTTGAGATAATTCTTCTTTAGATAGAGTTTGAGTAGGAGAAATTTTAGAAATTCTTTCATTTACTAACTCTAAAACCTTTTCTTGCTCATAACTCAAATCATCCTTAGTTGCAAAATTATTTGTATCAATCGCTTTTTGATTAACAAGCTTTTCTATTTCTTCATCACTTACATTGCTAAGCTTAGCATTATTAACCTTTTCCTCAACAATTTTATTTACAGTATTAGTATCAGTTAAATTTTTAGAAGCTAGAGTTTCTAAAACAACCTTTTCGATTAAAGCCTTTAAATCATCCTCATTAATATTAAGACTTTCCTTAACAGGCTCCTCATTGATAGCTTGTTCTACTACCTCTTCAGTCTTTTCCTCAATAGCAGGCTCAACTCTTGCAAGGACAGGCTCTGGCTCTACATTTTCTTTTTGAGCAGGTTCTTCTGGTTGAATAACCACATCCTTAACATATTCTTCCTTAAATTCAAATTCATTTTCAGGAATTTGATTTAAGCTAACCATCTTACACTTAGGAAGATTAGCCTTCTTTGCGGCTCTAATAATGAAATCAACAAGTTCATCCTTTTTAAGTTCTACAGATAACTTAATACCATTTATTTTAGCAAATCTTTGAAGCATTAAAACTGGCATTGCATCAAGCTTAGCTTTAGTTTCCTCATCAAGCTTATTTTCTTCCTCCAAGCGCTCACAAATTAATTTTTCTAGTTCCTCACGCTTTAGACGACGAGGAATATTCAAGTTATATTTTGCGCCTATTTCTCTAAGCTCTGTAATAGTTGAGCTTTTAACTAATGTTGATTGGAATGTATCATAGCCTAAGCCATCAAATTCCTCATCGAAATCAACAAATGCTGGATTAATTAAAACCTCATAAGAATTAAAATCATTGTTTAATTGTTCCTTCTTCAAGGTAAGTAGGTAGCTAAGTTCACTTTCAACAAGCTTAAGCTCAGCTGTATTAGCTAAAATTAGCTTCCATAAATTCTTAACATATTGACTAAAAAGCGTATCATTTACAATCGTTGCCATAAAATTTTGTAGTTGATATTCAGAAAATGAATTATATGATAATAATCTATAACGCATCTCATCAGTTAAAACAAGCTGCTTGGAAATTTTAACTTGATCATTTAACACACTTCTTAGGGCAAGCATATTAAGTGCTCTTGGCATCTTAACCTCTCTATTTAGAAAAAAATCAGCAATTTGCTTACCACTTAAATTTGCAAGATTATCTATAACATAATCATATGTATATTCCTTTGAACCTATCACAACTTGATTCTCTAAAGCATTAATATTCATCAAAGTTCCTCCACAATTATTTGTAATATTATAAAAAAATATCTATGTTAATATGATAAACTATTTTGATCATTTTTACAAGTGCTAAACTAAAAATTTTGCTACAAAAAGCCATTTTCACGACGAAAAAAAAGAATGAATAATATAAATTCACTCTTTATTTAAAAAATCTTCATCAACGTCAATATCTAAATCCTCAATATCATCTTGAGGCTCAGTTTGTGTAAAAACTGTCACCTGCATTTTAGTTTCTCCTATAACCTCAGCTAGTATTTCCATTGTAACATCTACATCCAAACCATCTTCTAAAATTTTAGCATTAGTAACAGTTGGATGTGCTAATACCTTAGCAATTATATCATCATTATTATCCAAATAATTCTTAACAACCTGTTTAACCTTTATATCCTTTTTATATTTTATCTTTTCACGCAAAACCTCAGTTTTCGTGTTTTGTAAATAGGAATACCAGACATTTAATTCATATTGTCCTTCAATTGTAACAACATCGGCATTTTTATAGGCTTCAAATTCATGGTTAATTATCCAACAGCCTAAAATACTATAAGGATGGGTTGAAGATTCGATATGTTCATGCATATTAAATAGTTTTTTTCCTTTAGCAACAACTGCTTTAGTTACTATTTCTCTAATTTCGTTCATAATTCCCCTCCTAATATATCTTATGCA
>CALCWU010000002.1 GCA_937905855.1 uncultured Mollicutes bacterium | reverse complement strand
GCAAGGGAATTAATTTTATACATATAATCATAATTTCCTGCTGAGGTTGCCGCATTTAGCACACAATAATCAATCTTGATCTTCAAATCATTAAAAAATTCCTTAACATAATTAATATTAGCAAAATCCAAGGAAAAGCCTACAATTTTTGATTTATTATATTTTTTAGTTAAATCATTAATTAAATTATTAGTCTTTTCCTCATTTCTACAAATCACACAAAGATTAGCCCCTAGCTTTAAAAGATTAAGGCAAATACTGTATCCTAAAATACCATTGGAACCTGTGACAAGAACCATTTTATTTTTTAAGCACTTATATTTATTTTTCACTTATCTTACCATTATCAATATTAACTAATGCTTCTAAAGAATTAAGAGCTCTATCAAAAATTTGGATTGTATTTTTACTAAGCTTTTGATAGCCTAACAAATTATTTAATAATGTGTAAAGACTCATCTTGTCGATAACCTCGGTACTTTTTACAATGCTTAATATTCCTGATGCAATTTCTTCAGTAAAAATATGCTCAACTGGTCTAAGATAGCTATTTAATTCATCATGTCTTCTAAATTTAATATTAAATATTTGACCCTTTAATAAGACATAATAATTTGATTTTATAATTTTTTTATCATTTTGTAATATTGTCAAATCATCTAATATTAATTTTTTAGTACTTTCAATTAATTTAGTCTTCTCATAGATTGGTAAAACAGCCTTTAAAAGCTCATCAATATGAATTGGTGAACAAGCACTAATAACCTTATATAGCTTCTCACTTTTAGAGATTTCCTCTTGATTTATATTATCAACTATTCCCGAAATGTTAGGATATGGTAAAAACAAATCCTTAGCCCTCAAAACCTCGGCATTCTCAAATTCAGAATAATCTTCTATATCTACTATAGTTTCATTTATATCGTCATTATCTTCTTTTGTCAAAAGCTTCTTAATTTCCTTTAACACACCATCTTTATTATTCAAATAATTAAAACTAAATAAATGATAGATACTCCAACCACGTGATTTTAAAACTGAATCGAAAAGATAATTTCTATCTAGGCTTGATGGATTGTTTTTATAGCTAATACCATCAACAATTATACCTAACATATATTCATTATTGTTAGGATTTAAAATACCAATATCAACTTTAATAGGACTATTACCAATAGACGTATCAGTATTATAGCCTAAATAATTTAATTCTTTAACCAAATCTAAAACAATAGGAGTATTATTATTCTCTTTAGCTATAGTATTTTTATTTCTTATAGCAAAATCAATATAGCCACAAAGCATCTCTACACCCTTTGCAGTTGTCTTATCTAATTTGAAGTCGCTTGGAAGAATCGAACCAACAACACTCATCTTTTCCTTAGCTCTTGTAATTGCAACATTAAGTCTTTTATAGCCACCACTTTGATTTAAAGGACCAAAATTCATACTTAGCTTACCATCTAAATCTTTAGCATAGCCAATTGTTAAAATTATATGATCACGTTCATCACCTTGAACGGTTTCCAAATTTTTAACAAAGAACGGATCAATATTTTCATTAGATAAGAATTCATCTAATTCTTTGTTATATATTCTTTCTTGATTTACAAGCTCAATAATTAAATTTTGCATTGCAATATTAAATGTAACTACACCTAAAGATTTATTCTTCATAGTAGTAGCATGATTCAAAATTAATTCAAGTGTCTTTTTAGCTTCCTTAATATTTACTCTACTCTTGCCTCTATCAAAATAACCATCACTAACATAAGAATAGCTTAATCCTTCAAATTCATTTGCTAAATAAGGCTCTTTAAATGTTAAAAGGTCATGATAAATTTCTTTATTTGAATATGCTATTAATGCTTCATTTTTACTTCTATAATGCCATTTAAGCATAATACTTGGAAGCATTGCTCTTGCTTCATCTAATATTGATTCAAATACATCATATTCCAAATCATCCTCATCATTAATTTCTGTATTAAAGAATGATGTAGGTGGTAATTGTTCCTGATCACCACAAACAATTATAGATTTGGCTCTTACACATGAACCAATAGCATTTTCTCCTGTAAGCTGACTTGCTTCATCAAAAATAACTGTATCAAATTTAAAGCTATTTATATCCAAAAACATAGTAACACTTAAAGGTGACATCATAAAGCATGGCTTTAGCTTAGTAAGTAGATTAGCTGAGGTTTTAAATGTATCCTTAAGAGGCTTAAGCTTTTTCTTTTTATTAGCCTCAATTTTTAGATTTGTAACCTCTTCACTTGATGCATAAATACTATCAATTTGTGGCCAATTTTTACTAACAAGCTCGGCAATTTTGATATTAGAAAAATCAATTATTTCCTTATAAGCATTGCCAAATTGCTTCATCATATAATTAAAATCACTATGCAAATTATACATTGATGCAATTCTAACTAAATTTTCTTTAGCAAAGGCCTTATATACAGCTTCAAGACCATAATTTTCCATAACATCAGAAATACCATTCAATTTTTCATCAAGAATGCGTTTATTTTGCTTATATTCTAAATATTCACCTATTAGTGATATATCTCTTATTTGCTCATTAATTCTTACAAGTAGCTCCTCAAGGCTTTCATTTTCAGCATCAAAATACTTATTATAAGCCTTAAAGCCATTATCCAATAAATCCTTATATGGTAAAATAAGATTATATTCTGCAGAATATTCACTTAATTTTTTATTAGCTAAATCATTTAAAAGAGCATCAAAATTAATTGCTCTAGCCTTTAACTCTTCCTCATATTTTTTATATTTATTTAAATAATCAATAACTGCAAGCAGTTTAGAAAAATCCGTATTTTCACCAAAATAAAATTCCTTAAAGTTAGTTCTAAAGGTTAAATCATCAAGTAAAATATCCTTCTTTGCCTTAATAATTTCTTCCATTTCCTTTAAATCATTAAACAAATCACTATATTTAAGCTTACAATATCTTTTTAAATGTGATTCTATCTCTTTTTTTACCTTTTTATATTCTTTATTAAAGATTCTTGTAAATGACGAATTAGCCTTAACAACCTCTAAAGATTTATTTATATCTAATTTAAAAATATCATCATCATATTTCTTAACAATATTTTTAGCTAAGGAATTATATTGCTGCCATTTAATATTTACCTCATTTAAAGTATTATTCTTATTGTCCCAATCTTGAAATGAAAAATATTCTAAAGGAATTTGACAAGGAGCGCTAAGAATAAATTCATATAATGGCAAAGCCTTAAAATAATCAGAAATTGAATCTATTTGAAAGCATTGAAGTCTTGTAAAAGTTTGATTTCTTAATACATTTTCCAAAATTTTTCTAAAATTCTTTAATGCCTTAAGCAATAAATCCTTTTCAGCAATATCAAGTGTATCAAGCTTAAAGCCTTGAAAAATATTATCATTTTTGCCCAAGTTCAAATATTTCAAATTAAATTGTTCCAATTCAGATTTAAAATCAAAAATATTTAAGCCCTTAAAATCAAAGCTAATTGACTTAGCATTAATATTCTCATAATACAAATTCACTAAATCAAAAACAGAAACATTTCTAAATGGTTCACTATTTAATGCCTTTAAATATGAATCTAAAATATTTTGATTAGTATGGTAAGTATCATAGACGTCTAAGGCCTTATTGGATAATGTTATTTTTTTATTTTGAATCGCCTCTAAATTTTTATAAATGTCTAAAATAATATCCTTTTTATCTACCTTAGGATCATGTAATGCAAGACAAAAATCCTTAAGTCCTCTTTTAGCTAAATTTTTATAAACAACATCTAATGCTGCCTTTTTTTCACATACAAATAAAACACTTTTGTTTTGAGCAATAAGCTCGCCAATTATATTAGTAATTGTTTGGCTTTTACCGCAGCCTGGAGGTCCCTGTAAAACAAATGATTCACCATTTTTTGCCTTTTTTATAGCTTCCATTTGGGAATAGTCAGCAGGTAAAACCTCTAAATTTTCTAAATTATTAATACTTGAATTAGCTGATAAAGTTTTATTTCCACTAAGGGCAAGTAAAATATCACTATTTAAATAGGCATCTAAATTTGCTTCAATATCCTCATACATCTTTATTTTGTTAAAAGAAAATAATCCAAGTGCTATTTCTTTCTTTACAATAAAATTATTCTTTTTAGCAAATTCTTCTACCTTTAATAAATAATCCTCTAATCCTTCATGCTCAAGAAGCTTAGGAAATTTAAGCTTATTTTCCATTAATAGCTTGTAGATTAATGTTTCATTATGGCTATAGCCGTCATCTAAGGCCTTAAGCTTATAAGTATTATTTATAGTTTTACGCTCAATTGAAACTGGCAATAAGCAAAGTGGTGACAAACAGCTATTACCATCAATATCCTTAAATTCTAAAAAGCCAAAGGCTAAATATAAAACATTAATACCATTTTCCTCATAAAAAACATTAGCCTTACTAATTAAATTATTTAATGTCTTATTTAAAACTAGACTATTAGTTAGTGGATATAAATAATTAACATTTTTTAATGGTGAAAATCTATTTTTTATTGTTCTTATTTCCTCATAGGAATAGGTATCTTCTCTTTTAATCCTAACTCCACTAGCAAATATTTCTTTTTCACTGCATTTTTTATTTCCTAAACTATCAGAGAATAGCTTAGCAATATTAAATTCTAAACCATCAACAAGCTTATTAAAGCAATCAAAAAAATCATCATTTAGCATCATTACATTAGATGAAAGACTAAAGCGAAAATTTATAAGCTTATTTTTTCTACCAATATCAAGTAGCTTCTTTTGATAAATCTCTATTTTTTTCTTTAGATCCATACTATCACCAACCAAAATCTTATTAAGGATATTATACCATCACTTTACCTATTTTTAAAGCAAAAAAAAGGCTCGAACCACCAAGCCTAAAACAAACTATTTTGTTTTCTCCTTTTTCCTTTTTCTCTTTGCTTTCTAAACTCTGTAAAATCACTGGAAACGTTTTACATAAGATGGCTATATATTAACACAAAATAACATAATTGTAAAGCGATTTCACTTAAATTTCACTTTCATTAGTTGTTTTCATAACTTTTCATAAGTAAATCTAATTCTTCTTTGGTTAAAGGGCGATATTCACCAAGTTTTAAATTAGAATCAAGCTTTAACGGGCCAAATGATTCTCTATTTAATTCTACTACTTCATAATCAAAGGCCTGAAACATCCTTTTTACCTGATGATATTTACCTTCACGAATAGAAATGTAAACAATATTCTCCTCAAAGCTTTCAATTCTTGCAGGAAGAGTAACATAGCCATCATCAAGTGTAACACCATTTTCCAAAGCTATAATATCCTTTGGGTCAAATTTTTTATCTAAGGTAGCCTTGTAGGTTTTATAAACATGACGCTTAGGACTTAATAGCATATGGGCTAATTCGCCATCGTTAGTAATTAAAAGTAAACCAGTCGTATCTATGTCAAGTCTACCGACAGGAAAAAGATTTCTTTTTTCATAGCCTTGAAAAAAATCTATTACCGTTTTATCATAATAATCAAAGGTAGCACTCACTACGTTTTTTGGTTTATTCAACATAAAGTAAAGTTTTTCCTCATATGATACCACATCACCAAAAATGGTAACCTCATCGTCTTCCTTAGTATTATAATCATCATCTAAAATAATTTCGCCATTAACCATAACAAAGCCCTTACGAATAAGCTTTTTAACTTCACTTCTTGAGCCATAATTTAAATGGGCAAGCATCTTATCTAATCTCATATCTACCTCACAAAGAAAAAAGTCCCAAAAGGAACTTTATTTTATAACAATTGGGGTTGTTCTAACCATATCAGCTAAAGCCTTCGTATTTTTGTATTGAACTGAGTTCTCACCAAATTTTTCCTTTAAACGATTAAGCTTTTGCTCAATTGTACAAACTGTGCCATCATTTTGAACACATAATTCAGCTAAATTTAAAACCATTAATGCTGGAGAAATATATGGTGTATTAGGATCACCATGATAGTAAACCTCTTTCCAATATTTATACTTTTGAGCCTTTAAAAGCTCACCACCAGCATGGGCGTGGTCCTTCTTATCATAAACAAACTCTTCACCAATATCATGAAGATATCCTAAAACGAAAAATTCTCTAGCTAAATCCTCATTTAATAGCTTCTCTTGTGCATACTTTTGCATATATCTAGCTACGCCAATTGAGTGCTTTAGTTTGTTTTCTGAAATATATAAATTTTGCATAAAACCATCTCCTTATTTTCTTATTTTTATTATTATATTATATTTTTTATTTTTGTGCAACCTTTATTTAAAATATTTATCTACGATATTCTTTGAATAGGCAGAGGTCTCTTCCATATCGCCAAAGCTTAAAACCTCACCAGCATAAAATGTATTCATTTTACCCTGTATGGCTTCAACATCTTTATACCAACCATTTAAATAATTAGCAGTATTAATATGGGGAAAATAGTACCAATCTTTTTCAAGAATTATATTATTTATAGGATAGCCACATAATTCCATATCATCATATAGCATTTTGGTAATTTCACTTGTTTTCAAGTTTTTATCGCCAATTGCATATAATGTTACAACCTGTTCTTCATTTTTAGGCCACTTAACAAAATAAATCATCGTATGTCCTAATCTTCTTCTATACATATTTCCCTGAATATAGCAGGTCTTCTTAGGATATTTCTTTAATGTAACAGCGAATACCTTATAGTCAATTGTTTCAATTTTAGAAAACAAATCATTTTCAACACTTGTCAAATCCATAAATTTATAAAGATGATCTAAAGGTGATGTTACAATCAAATAATCATATTCTCTAGTAAACAAATTAGTCTTAATTGTGACAATATTATTCTCTCTTTGAATATTTTCAATCTTAACATTCAAAATTGGCTGATTCTTTAGATTATAGGAAATTCTTTCCCAAAGGCTTTGAGTTCCATCATTAAAGCTCCAAAGTTCCTCCTTTAAAAAATAATTTAGTGTAGCCATATCTAAATATTTTAAAACATAAATAGCAGGAATTTCATCTAAATAGCCATAGCCAAAAGATGTAAAAGGATTAATAAATACCTTTTCAATATTATTTAAATCATTTTTCTTACAAAAGTCACTAAAAGTAACCATTAAATCGGGATTAGTATTTAAATGACCTATTTCATCATACCCCTGATATTTTTCACTTAAAAGATTCTTAAGAGTTCTAATTTCTCTTAAAATCATTCTACTTTCACTAGGTGCAAGGCTTGTTAATTCACCACTAAGATAATCACGCATTTCTGCATATATCCTATCGCCATCAATTTGGATGCCACAATCTCGCATCATTTCTTGAACAACATCATAGCTTGGTGCACCTAAAATAGCTCCCATATCGTATCTTTTACCTTTATAATATGGTGAAAAGCATTTACCTCCAACATGGTCCTCACGCTCAAGTATCTCATAATTTGTAAATCCATTTTTTTCTAAATAATATGCTGCCGTTATACCAGCAGGTCCAGCACCTATAATCGCAATTCTACAATTCTTATCCATAAATCCTCACACAAAGCATAAAAAAAGTTCAATTTGCATTGAACTTAAATATCAATTGGAGCAGGTGATGAGAATCGAACTCACGTAGTCAGCTTGGAAGGCTGAAGTTCTACCATTAAACTACACCTGCATGTATATGATTAAGCACTAAGAAAACTTAATGCTCCAATATAATACCACATAATAAAATATCTGTCAATACAAAATTTACATTTTTTAATATTTTCTTATAAGTAAAACACTTACATATACATTTTATCATATATTCAATTTAATTTCACTATTTTTCAATAAATTATTTATTAATTCCTTTATCTATTAGATAGCTAATCGATAATAATATATTGAAATACTCCTATTAAACTTATTCGCAACATCCTTAAGAAAGCCTTCCATTATAAATCCATTTTTTTCATGAAAGGCAACTGAAGCATTATTTTCACTAGTGATAATAGAAATAATATTTTTTGTTCCTTTTGCCCTAGCTAGCTTAGTTATTTCATCTAATAATATTTTACCGATATGTCTTTTAGTATAGTTTTGAGAAACATATATCGATAAATCAGCACTAATTTTATAAGCACCTCTTGTATTAAAATAATTTAAATAAGCATAGCCAACTACCTTATCATCATCTTTAATAACTATAAAAGGGAAATCATCTCTAATAACAGCACATCTTTTTTTAAAATTTTGTAAATCTAATTCTTCCTCTTCAAGCGTAAACACAGTATTTTTAATATAATAATTATAAATATCTAAGCATTCAGTAATATCATTATCTTCCAAATTTAAAATTTCCATCTAAATATCTCCAGTTACTATTTTATTTAATTTTAGCATTGTTCAAACCTTAAATCAACCAATTTAAATTGTATTTTGTTTATAAATCATTTGAATATGTGGAATCCCATCCTCTAAATATAGATCAGAATTTGGAATAAATCCACACTTTTCATAAAGTGGCATTGCATACACCTGAGCCTCAATCTTTATTACATTTGCATTTAACTTTTCCTTTGCTACCTTTATTGCTTCATTTACAATTTTAGTTCCTAAGCCACATCTTCTTACTCTTGCTATAACTCTTCCTATAGAAACCTCATCAAAGGTTGTTCCCTTAGGAAGAACTCTAGCATAAGCCTTAATCCCCTAATTATCTTCAATCCATAAATGGTATGCTACCATATCAGCATCATCAACATCTTGATAAACACATTGCTGTTCAACAATAAAAACAGAAACTCTTAATTTATATATATTAAATAATTCACTTACCGTCAATTCATTAAAATGTTTTATACTTGTTTTCATAAATACCTCTTTTCTTATATAAAAAAAAACTTGGCCTAAACCAAGTATTAATTCTAAATGGTCGGGAAAACAGGATTCGAACCTGCGACATCTTGGTCCCAAACCAAGCGCTCTACCAAGCTGAGCTATTTCCCGAAAATATTCAAATGGCGCGCCCAAGAGGATTCGAACCCCTAACCTTTTGGTCCGTAGCCAAACGATCTATCCAATTGATCTATGGGCGCATCAAGTGGCGGTTTGGACGGGAATTGAACCCGCGATCTCCAGTGTGACAGACTAGCATGTTAACCACTACACCACCAAACCATTTTTCCAACGCTCAATTATTATAACATAGAACAACTATTATGGCAAGTACTTTTTTACATTTTTTTCACTTTTTTTATTTTGAAAGTTATAAAAAAATAAAGAAGGCTTTTTTGCCTTCTAATTATTCTCTAAAATCATTTTTGCAACAATCCTACCACATTTTTGGGCTTCTACTACTGTTTTAGCTCCCAAAACAATATCGCCACCAGCATAAATATGGTCTACACTTGTTTTAAAATTATCACATACTAAATAACCATGATCCGTTTTAAAATATTTATCACTAAATATTTTGTCAGGAACTTGACCAATTGCGCTAATAACCTGATCACATTTAATATTTATAAATTGATTTGAACCAACAGGTCGTGGTCTTCCTGAAGCATCTGGCTCACCAAGCACCATTACTTCACATTTAACATCTAATTGATTATTATCCTCTTGAATCTCAACAGGATTGGTTAAAAACTTGAATTCTACGCCTTCAAGCTTAGCTTCGTCTATTTCAATTTTGTTGGCTGGTGCTTCAGCTAGAGTTCTTCGATAAACTACCATAACATGCTCACTTCCAGCTCTTACTGCCATTCTTGCGGCATCCATCGCCACATTACCTGCACCTACAACAATAGTTGTTCCCTTTAGCTTTGGCATTTCACCATCATCATAGCGCAAATAATAATTTGCTTCTTTTAGGAAATCAAGAGCGTCATATACACCTTTAAGTTCTTCGCCAGCAATACCTAAATGACGAACCTTAGTCAAGCCTATGCTAATAAAAATATCATCATAATCATTTTTTAAATTAATTATTTCTTCTTCATTTAAGCTCTTATTATAAATTATTTTTATACCTAAATCACAAAGCTTTGTATTTAAAGACTCAATACGATGAGTGCTTAGTCTAAAATTAGGAATTCCATATGATAAAACACCACCAAAATGAGGCATACGCTCATAAATTGTAACATTTGCTCCTTTTATAGCAAGTTCAAGTGCACAAGCAATTCCTGCGGGACCACAACCTATAATAGCTACCTTTTTATTAGTAATTTTGGTTATGCTTTCTTTATATTTAACATTATCAAACACATATTTTTCAAGCTTACCAATTTGAATCGGTGCCTTTTTTGCATTTAAAACACAATGACCAACGCATTGCTTTTCATGAGGACAAACAACACTACAAATTGTTGATAGGCTAGAACAAGACCTAATAATATTTGCAGCTTCATTTAAATTATTCTCTTTAATTTTCTTAATAAAATCTCTTATTTGCATACCTGTTGGACAACCAGTTTGACAACGTGGAACCTTACAGCTTAAGCAACGATTTGCTTCATTTAATGCATCAATATCATTCATTTTAAATAACCTCTTTTTTTGATAATAAAAATAAATCCGCAAGACCAATTGCGCACATTGCTTCTAAAACAACACCTGCTCTTAAAACAATTGCTGCATCATGTCTACCCTTTATTACTAAATCATCTATTTCTTTCTTTTCAAAATTATATGTTTTTTGGCTTTTATAAATAGAAGGTGTAGGCTTTACAAATACATTAATAATAATGTCATTACCATTACTAATTCCACCATTAATTCCACCATTATTGTTTGTTTTAGTTTTGCCAGACTCATCAATTATGCAATCATTGAATTCACTGCCATATAGACTTGCTCCAGCAAAGCCAATTCCAAAGGAAACTCCCTTAACTCCTCCAACACTATATAATAGATGAGCTAAAACTGATTCAATTGAATCAAAATAAGGCTCTCCAATTCCTACTGGCATATTATTAATCGTAATTTTAATAATTCCTCCAACACTATCAAATGAGCTTGCCGCAAGGCTCACTTCATCATTAAATTTATTCTTATCAGTATTACCATGAATATTAACAATTTCTGATGTAATATTAGCGCTAATTATTTTTTTAGCTAAAACGCCAGCTGCAACTATAGGAAGAGTTAATCTACCTGAAAAATGACCACCACCACGATAATCCTCAAAGCCATTATATTTCTTATTTGCTACAAAATCAGCATGACTTGGTCTTGGTGTATTTTTTATATATGAATAATCGCTACTTTTGGTATTTTGATTTAAGAAATATAAATTGATTGGCATACCAGTTGTATAATCATTAAAAACTCCACTTAAAATATTAACCTCATCAGCTTCAATTCTTGATGCTGCCTTTCGTAATTCTGTATTATTTCTTTTAG
>CALCWU010000001.1 GCA_937905855.1 uncultured Mollicutes bacterium | reverse complement strand
TATCGATATTTTGTTTATAGCTATGATTTAAAGCTTGCTTCGTTGGTAATTGAAAAAACAATTGTTTTAATCTATAATAAACCAACAATTGTGAAATATATCTAAAATATGTTATTATAAATATTGACATTTTAAAAAAAGATAGTAAAATTAAGTTTGTAAAGGTTTTTTTCTTTATATAGGAGGAGATAGATTATGAAGAAGACTTTTATTATTTTATTAGGCTTTATTATGCTTTTATGCTCATGCAAATCTGCAAAATATGATGATTTAATTGATATTTTGGATTATTATTGTACTGATGAATCAGCTTCTAATTTAACAAGTAAAGCTTCTATGTCAATCATTTATAAGGTGTTAGAGGAAGATAAGGATTTAGTTGCAATAGAGGGAAGCTATGATATTACGTCTAACTTAAAATATTCTTATTGGACTTATCTTAAGGACTTATATGACAATAAGGATATGATAAATCTTAAGAAGAAGTTTGTTATTAACGATAAGGATTATAACATAGAATACAATAAAAATAATAATGATGTAAGCTATGAGATTTTTGTTGATGATACTAGCGTATCTTTAAAAAAAACAATTGTAGGTGAATTTAATTATTATAGTATAGCAATTAAAGGTACTGATTTTTATGTTTCATACGATGAGAAGAGTACTAAGGATATTATAATTAAGAATAATTTAGAATATACATTGTATAGTAATGGTTCAATTAAATTCTTTGATGATTATAAAGGCTATAGAATGGTTAATATTCCAAAAAGCTCAAGTGCTTACGAAAATATTGATAGCTATTTTGCTTAAAAGAAATGCCAAATGGCATTTTTATCTTTATATTTATGTTAAAATAGTAAATGGTGAGAATATATGGAAGAAATTATTGTTGCAACAAAAAATGAAGGAAAAAAGAGGGAATTTGCTTCAATATTAAAGGAATATCATATTGTTTCTTTAAATGATTTAAATTATCAGGATGATATTATTGAGGATGGCAAAACCTTCAAGGAAAATGCGGTTATTAAGGCTAGTACAATTGCTAAAATCTATAATAAGCCGGTAATAAGTGATGATTCAGGATTAGAGGTTTTCTCTTTGAATAATGAGCCTGGTATTTATTCAGCAAGGTATGCTGGTGATATGCATGATGATAAGCTAAATAATGCTTTATTAATAAAAAATCTAGAAGGTAAAGAAAATACTGATTGTAGATATGTATGTGCTATTGCTTTATGCTATCCAGATGGTAGAAGCGTCGTTGTTGAGGATTATTGCTATGGAAAAATAATTTTAACACCAAGAGGAAATGGCGGCTTTGGCTATGATCCTTATTTTTATGTTAAGGAATTTGGTAAGACGATGGCCGAGCTTAGTCTTGAGGAAAAAAATAAAATTTCTCATCGTGGCAAGGCTATAAGAAAGCTAAGGGAAGCTTTAAAATGAGAATATTACTTATAAGTGATTCACATAATAGTCCAAATTTAGGTAGATTCTTAGAGAATCATAAAAACGAAAAAATTATTTGTCTTGGTGATTTTATAATTAATAAGGAGATATTGGATAAGTTTAATGTTACCTATGTAATGGGAAATTGTGATAGATATAGTAAGCCTTTAGAAGATATTATTGACATTAATGGATTGAGGGCATTTATTACTCATGGTCATAAATATAATGTTAAAAATAGCTTAGATAGAATTTATTATAAAACATTAGAAGAAGATTGTAGAATTGGTATTTTTGGCCATACTCATCAGCAATTTTTTGCTGATGTTAATGGTGTTGCTCTAATTAACCCCGGGGCATTTATTAATGATGAATATGCAGCTATTGATGAGAACAATATTATTTATTTTTATAGAAATGGTGTTGTAGTTAAAAGCTTTAAAATTGTTTAGGAGGAGCTTATGGATATAAATGAATTATTAAAATTAGATAAGGTATCAGCATCAATTAAAAAAATTGATTTATTTTTATCCAAGACCTCTAAGTCTGATACTACATATTATGAGGCAGTTGCCTATAAGGGAATAGTTTTAGGAGAAATTGGTAGGGTTAATGAAGCCTTAAAGCTTTTATATGCTTATGTTCCGATATTTAATCAATTGGATTATAATGCAGTTATTTATTTATGTAATGCAATTATTGAAATTTCTAAAAATAATTTTCTTATTGATCAAATGGCCAAATATATTGAAATAAAGAAAAATTATTTGCCACTTGCAAGAATGAATGAATATCATATGGATTTAGTTGATTATTATATCTTAGCAAATAATCAAGCTAAAATTAAAGAAGAAATTTCTAAGATTTTATCTGAAGAAACTGATATTGATATTCGTGCAAAATATATGGCTATTATTGCTGATATTTATTTTAAGGAGCATGATTATGAACGCTTTTTAACATATTATGATAATCTTTTTGCTTATTATAATAAAAGCTTATTATTTGACAAGGCTAATGAATTAGCTTTGAAAAAAATAAAAATTGAATATGAAAGCGGTAGCTATATAAAAGCAATTCAAATGGCTAAGGATTTGCTTAATGATGAGCATTTATCAAGTGAGCTTAAAATTAATGCTGCAGCTATTTGTATTAGGGTATATTTGAAAAATCAAGAATATCGTAAGGCAACAATTATTGTTACTGATTATGAAGAGGAGCTTAATAATATTAAGCCAATTGATGGCAAGGAATTTGTGCAAGCAGCCCTTGATTTATATAAAGAACAAAATCATTTAATTTCTATTAAGGAATATGAGGATAGGCTTAATAAAATAAATAGCTCAATTGAATATGAAAGCCCGAAGAAGAAAAAGAATAAACAAATTATTATTCCCGAAATTGTGGAGACAATTGAAGAGGAGCCCAAGCAAAATGTTGCTGAAATAAATATTGTTAAGAATGAGAAAACAGATATTTTAGTTTCTGATGCTTATGAAAAATTTTCTGATGTTTTTTCTTATATTAATAGTAGAGATAAGAATTTAAAATTTAGGGAATTCTTTAGATTAGGGGCTATTGAGCTTACTAAATTATTTCCTATTGATGAAATTGTTATTGTATATTATAATCAGGGCTATTTCGGTTATCATTATAAGGTTGAAAGAGTATATAATAAGGCCTTCAACAATAAGGATTTAGATGATACAATTTTTCTAACAACAATTGAACAGGAAACAGATACCTATAAGGAAGGTGAGGGCTTAAAGAATATTATAACTAATTTGCCATATGAAGAAAAAAAATATATTTTAGGCTTTCCATTTTTTGAGGATACAATTATTATGGGAAGTATTGCCTATATAAGTAATAAGCGTTTTATTGATGTGGATATGGCCTATGAAATTTTAAAGCTTACAAGTCAAATGCTAAATGTTCGCTTGAATAATGAGATGTATATCAATGAAATAGAAACAACTAATAAAAAGCTATTTTTTATTAGTGAAGCGATGTCTTCTGGTATTAAGGTTGAAGCCTCTATGTATGTTCATTCTAATGCTAAAGCCTGCGAATTATTAGATATTTATGAAAATTTAAATACATCCGATTATGAAGCAAAAATTGAAGCCAGTGACTTAATTAGTTATCGTAAAGCTAAAGAGGAAGCATTAGCTAATAAGGCTTTAGATATAGTTAGTAAATATCATTTTCATAAAGGAAATGAGATTATTTATGTTAAAGAACGCTTTTATCCGATGCTTGAAAATAAGACCTATACGCTTATTTCCTTAATTGATGATATTACTGCTGAGGAAAAAACAAAAAATGATTTAGAAGCTTTAATATATGAAAATCCATTATCAAAGCTTAGTGGTGAGGCTAAGTTATTTATCGACCTTACTGATGCAATAAAAAATAAAAAATTTAGTATTGCGCTTATTGATATTAATGACTTCAAGCTATATACTGATATTTACGGCTTATCATTTACATCACAATTAATATATCATTTAGGATTAGTTATAAAGGAAGAAATAGCTACTGATTTTAATACAAGAGTATATCATCTTGACGGCGATAAATTTGCTTTACTTTATAATGAGCTAAATGATAAAAGATTAGCTTTAAGTAAAACCTTAAATTATTTAGATAATCTTACTAAAAAAATGTATGATGTAAATAAGAGAATTAAGCTTAGCTTTGCTGCAGGCGTATATCGTTATACGGCTAATCAAAATATTGTAGATCCATCAAAAATATTAAGCTATGCATCATACGGTCTATTAGATGCTAAAGAAGTTAAGGATGGTTTAAATCATGTAGCATTATTTGATCAAAGAAGCTATCAAAAAAGATATTTTGATTTTCAGCTTATAACTCATATAAGTGAATGTATTGATCATAATAAGATGAAAATAACCTATAAGCAAATTGTTGATTTAAAGGAAATAAATGTCTATGCTTATTTTGCAAGATTAAATTTAGTAAATTATGATGTGGATTATCAAATGGTTGATAAGGTAATAAAAAGACGTTCCTTAGAGGATTTGCTTGATAAATATTTAATTCAGCAATCTTTGATGGAGCTTAAGAATTTTTATAATATGACTCATGCATATTTAAAGGTTTGCATTCCTATTCATAAGAAAACAGTTGAGGATGATAAAACTATTTCCTTTGTATTGACTCAAATTGATTTTTTCAAAATCCCTAAGGGAAATATAATCTTTTATGTTGATGAAAGTGTTGCTAAAGAGGTTATGCTTAGGTTTAGGAATAATGATTTACAGCTTGCAACTAATCAAATGGAATGCTTGTTTTTAGACGCTATAGATATCTTATTTTTAAGCTATAAAAAATATAATGATAGCTATAAGGAGATACTTGATATTGCTCAAAATAAGAAAATAACGATTATAACCGATGATATTGATACTAAGGATGACCTTCTAAAGGCTAAGAAAATGAATTTAAGTTATATTTATGGCGAATATTACAAGAAAAATGTTACCATGAATGAATTAATTTCTAAGGTTAATATGAATAATTAATAAGTATTTAGCATAATATTTAGTAAATGTTAAGGAGGATATTATGTTAAAAAAGAACAAACTTCCATTATTTTTATTAGCGTTGGTGGTTATGCTTAGCGTTTACTATATAAATGATACTAAGGCAAATAATAAAAATAATGAAACACAAAATACCTCAGGGTCTATAAAATATCATACCTATGCTGAATCAAGGCTTGAAGTAATGAAAAATAGAACTAAGGATATTGAAGGCTATGAGGCAGTTGTAGCTAGTGGTGAGCTTTCAAGCACAGAGGTTGAAAATACCTTGCTAAAGGTTGATGCCATATATAAGCTTAATTATAGTGAGGTGGCCCTAGAAAATGAAATTATAGCTTTGGGGTATGATGATGTATTTGTTTATGTTAATGAAGATAAGGTTAATATTGATATCTTAACAGATACATTTAGTCAAACTGAATTTATTAATGTGGCACTTTTAAGTAAAGCTAAATTTGACACAAATTATATTGTTACAATTCATACAACGGCATTAAGTTCATAAAAAGAGTAGATAATACTCTTTTTTTCTTTTAATTAGGTTTTAAATATGGTAAAATAATATATAAGTGAAAAGATATTTTTTATGTGAGGAAACAAATTATGAGTAGAAGAGACAATCGTATTTTTGGAATGCAAATTATATATAGAGTTGATTTTGATGATGTTTCAACATCTGAAGCAATTAAGCAGGTATTTAATAATGATGATTTTAATGAAGAAGGCGTTGAATTTGCTTTAAAATATTTAAATAATCGTGAGAAGGTTGATCAAATTATTGAAATGGCCTTAGAGAATTATTCGATTTCGCGTTTAAATGCTGTTGATAGAGCTATTATTAGACTTGCAACTGCCGAGATGTATTTAGGTGAGGATAAAAGGGTAGCTATTAATGAAGCCTTAGAAATTACTAAAATGTTTTCTGATGAGGGAAATCATAAGGCTGTAGCATTTAACAATAGCCTTCTTGATAAGATTGCTAAAGAAATATAGGTGAAAAAATGCAGGAAAATAAGAATGATTATGTAACTGTCACTGCATTAACTAAATATATTAAATGGAAATTTGAGCATGATCATCATTTAGAGGATATTTTTGTTACAGGAGAAATTTCTAACTTTAAGCATCATTCAAGGGGTCATTTTTATTTTACACTAAAGGATGATGGAGCTGCCATAGGAGCAATGATGTTTGCTTCAAGTGCTATGAAGGTTAAATTTGAGCCTAAAGATGGTATGAAGGTTTTTTTAAGAGGAAGAATATCTGTTTATGAGCCTAGCGGTACCTATCAAATTGTTGTATCGGAAATGAAAAGTGATGGTGTTGGTGATTTATATTTAGCCTATGAACAATTAAAAAAGGAACTTGGAGAGCTTGGCTTATTTGATCTCGCACATAAAAAGCCAATTCCGCAAATTCCAAGAGTTATAGGTGTTGTAACCTCACCTACTGGTGCTGCAATTAAAGATATCATCAATACAATTACAAGAAGATTTCCTTTTTGTAAGGTTATATTATATCCAGCTCTAGTTCAGGGTGAGGAAGCCAAAAATAGTATTGTTGAGCAAATAAAGCTAGCAGAGGAGCAAGCCCTTTGTGATGTTTTAATTGTTGGTCGTGGTGGTGGAAGCATCGAAGATTTATGGGCGTTTAATGAGAAAATTGTAGCCTATGCTATCTATAATTGTAATATTCCAATTATTTCAGCAGTAGGTCATGAAATAGATTTTACAATTGCGGATTTTGTTGCTGATAAAAGAGCGGCAACGCCAACCGCAGCTGCTGAAATTGCTACTCCTAATAAGGATGTTCTAAAGCAAAATATTATTCAAATCTATGGAATATTGAATAAAAATATAAAAAATACCTTTGATAATTATAAGCTGATTTTAGGTAATTTGGAAAAATCATTAGATAATAATAGTCCGAAGACAGCATTAATTCATAAAAGAGAAATAGTTGATGCTAAGTTTAATTCCTTGGGATTAATGATTAAAGCAATTTTGGCCAATAAGGAAAATAGCTATAAGGTATTAATAGAAAAATTAAAC